>CAYSCE010000432.1:0-2345 GCA_964429475.1 uncultured Bacteroidaceae bacterium
AGTAATTGGATGTATAGAATTTTTGATGCGCAATCCATCCTTTTCCGGCTTTAAACAAATCCGTTACAGAACCTCCGTAATAATCAAACGAAGGTTCGGTCCATAAACGGATACACAGTTTTTCTTTTCGTTGTGACAACAAATCCAAATCAAGCTTCTCTGTGTTCGACATAATTCGTTTGTACTCACAATAATCATTATGCTCTGCCGGTAAATCCAAAGAGATTTTTTTCTGAACAATTTTCTGCCTGCAAGGCTGTTCATAAAATAATGGTCTGCTAAGTTTGAAATTCATCACTGTGTCGTTTAATAATATAACGCCTTGTGATTTTGCCGTAAAATGCATACAAGAGGCTTGTATCTTATATTCTCCAGCATCGCATAATTGTATGGAGTATTGCCCGTTTAAATTAGTCTGACATCCTGTTATAGCAGAATCACTGCGATAAACGATCACATTGGCAAATGGCAGCGGCCTGTTCCTGGCAGAATCCAAGACAATTCCGGAGATATTTATTTGACAGATCCCATACAATGAGCAAAACAACAGGCAAATCGCTATTTGAATTTTATGGTAGCCCATAATATTTTAAAACTAAAACTCAAATGTAGTGTAAAAATTCTAAAACAATCACTATCTTGTACCTCGAAACTCCGACAAAAAATTAATCCATGACCACCACCAACATTTACCTCTCTTTCAACGGAAACTGCGAAGAAGCATTTCTTTTCTACAAATCCGTGTTCGGCGGCGAATTCAATTATCTCGGCTATTACCGCGACATGCCTTCGAAAGAACCGCTGCCGGCTGATATGGCCGGAAAAGTCATGCATGTAGGATTGCCCATTGGTGGCGATACCATGCTGATGGGCGATGATGCTTCGCCGTATTTTGGCGGACAACAAGTTATAACCGGAACGAATATTTCCATCATGATTTCACCCGACAACGAAGCCGAAGCACGGAGAATTTTTATACAACTTTCGGCAAGCGGAACCATTCAGCAACCGCTTGAAGTCATGTTCTGGGGCGATCTTTTCGGCTCCTTTACCGACCAATTCGGTATTCAGTGGAAAATTGCTTTCCCGTTGAAATAAATTCAAAACATCTGTATTTGAAAAGATTCTGCAATTCTGAACACGGATTTGCACGGATTAACACGGATTAACACGGATGGCAGTGGTAACAAAAACCGCTTATATCAACACAACAAAGTTGTGTTGATTCATTACAGCTGCTTGAATTTAGCAAGTTCGCTTGCAAATTCAGTCAGCTGCAATGAATTGCGGCTTTTGCTTTTCGAAATTGTTATCCGCGTAAATCTGTCTAACCCGTGTCCGCCGCGGCGGAATCCGCGTCCAAAAAACGCAACACATTGTGTTATGACAAATAGTACCTGGAAAATTTTGGTTAAAAAAATATTTCCGCCAATGATTACCATTGAAATATGGTGATGATAAATTAATGTATTTTTGAATTATGAAAATCAAAGAAACTCAAATCATCCTCTATGTGGAGGACCAATACAAAAGCCGCGATTTCTACAAGGCTTTGCTGCAGGCCGATCCCATCCTCGATGTACAGGGAATGACCGAATTCCGCCTGGGCGAAAACTGCAAACTCGGACTCATGCCCGTGCAGGGAATCAAACGCCTGCTGGGTGCCGCTGTTGCGGGATTGCAAAAAGCAAATTTTCCCGGCGCCGAATTGTATCTCATGGTCGACGATGCCGAAGAAGCTGTGAAATATGCAGAATTTATCGGCGCCCCGGTCATCAGCGAAGTCAGCCCACGCGACTGGAATCACCGCACCGGCTACGTCGCCGATCCCGATGGATATATTATTGCGTTTGCGGATACACAACAAAAGTAGAAAGTTCCTAAAGTGAAAAGTTTTTAAAGGCAATTCAATACATTATTGCAATAAACCTTTCAACTTGATAAACTTTATGAACTTTATAAACTGTACCATAGGACATCAATGACGACAACAGCAAAAATATATCTGGCGCCATTTCAAGGCATTACCGGTCAGGTTTTCAGGGCTTGCTATGCAAAACATTTTGGTGGCGTTGATGCCATGTACACCCCGTATTTTGCTGGCATCAATCACGATTCCCGGCTTTCGGAAAAGAAAAAAATTGAATTGCAAAGCATCAGCGAAAACGGCATCCGTATTGTTCCGCAGATTCTGAGCAAAGACGCAGAAGAAATAATTCGTTTTGCCGGCATTCTTAAAAATCTTGGATTTACGGAGTTGAACTGGAATCTTGGTTGTCCGTTTCCACAGGTCGCCAATAAAAAACGCGGCTCGGGTATGCTGCCCTACCCCGCACTGATACAGG
>CAYSCE010000433.1:0-2331 GCA_964429475.1 uncultured Bacteroidaceae bacterium
CCGTAGCTGTTCCATGCCGTTGGATAACGGTCATAAATCTTCAGCGCTTTCTGAAAATACATATCCGCATCTTTGATATATTGTGCATTGCGTTTTTGAAATTTGGGTTCTGACCAGGTTTTCACAATTTCTGCCTGTAAAGTCGATGCCAGTAAAAAGTTAGCTTTAAAACTGTTTTCGCAATGTTTAATATCGTTGTAATACAAGGTCAGGTGATCTTTCCATACGCTGTTCCGGCTGATGGTGCGGGCACCGTAAATAAATACCAGAACAATCATTACCAGCCGTACTCCGCCATGGATGCGCTGCCATGGCACTACAGGCTTATTGTGATAACTGAATAACCGCAGAATTCCGAATGCGGCTGCCAGGCAAAAGCCAAGCGATGCGGCATACACATAACGTTCAGCAACAATCCCCACCGCTGGCCGCAGGATATTCGAAAACATGGAAACGGCAATGAAATAAAACAATATGGCAAACGACAGCGGATGTTTTTTTCGCAGTAAACGAATAGCAACAACAAGCAGGGCCACATGCAGTATAAGGGATAGTACCGAAATCAGATCGGGAAAATGTGTAAGAGGAATAACATCGTAACCATAATAAAAACGTAGCGGGTAGGGGACAAGTAATAAACGCAGATAAAACAACAGCGCCACCAGTCCTGTACCCAGGCGGTATAATATGCCGCGGTGTTCGTAAAGCGGATTTTCGAAAGCCCACATGGTGCGGTGCGATCCGCTCAGTATCTGATTTGGCAGCCAGCGGGCCAGCCATGCAGCGGCCGCCAGCAAAACAACAGTCAATACCAGCCAGCCGATTTTCCGGACACCGGCAAAGTACAGTATAAGCGGAATCAGAACAACAAAGACCAATGCACTGGATTTTGAAAAATAGCCGAGCAAATACACCAGTAATGCGATGGGCATAAAATACCATTTTTTGGTATCCGAAAAACGGATGAACAGCCATGCCGACCACAGGCAGAGCAGAAATGCGAGTAGTTCATCGCGGTTTTTCAAACTGGCCACCACTTCGGTGTGAATGGGATGTGCCGCGAATAACAGTGCGGCTAAAAAAGGGAGCCAAGGATATGATTCGCCAAATAATCGATCGAGTATTTTGAACAACAGCAAGATGGTAAGTACAAACAGAAACAGATTGATGGTATGACTCAGATGCGGATTGTTGCCCCAGATTGAATATTCGGCAGCGAAGGTGAGTTTTACAACCGGCCGGTATTCGTATTTCGATTTTTCGTTGCTGGCATAATGCGTGGTTATGATTTCCTGAAACCCGCCCACAACGCCTTTTTGAACAGTCTCGTTGTTGTAGATGACAAAATCATCGTCCATGCTATATCGGTTGCCAATGGTGTTGGCGTACAACAACAGCGTGAGCAAACCGAGAATAATGATCTGTAGTTTTTTACTCATACCTTAATTAATTCGGGCTAAATTAGATTTTTTTTCGATAGAAATTCAAAATTCATATTATTTGTATATTTGTGTCGATGATTGTGCTTTTTTTTCTGGCACAATTTTTTATAACGGCGGCGGGAAAATTTTAAAACAAACCATATGAAACACCTTACTGCTCTTTTCGCATTGTTGATGATTGCCGGTATAATGTCGGTTTCAGCACAGTCGACATCGTACACAGTACGGACCACCTCAAAATGCACCAATCTGACAGCTTCTTTTGTTGTTCCTGACGGTAAAACAGCTCAGCTTGTAAGTCTCGACGTTGTTCCTACTTTCAGGGGATGCACATCGACAACGCAGGACCTGACGAGCATTTTCGTCACCGTATCGAAAAAGGGAGCCAGTACGTCCAGATCGAATATTGTCTATAAAAAGACTCTTCAAAAAGACGGATTGGTAACTGAATCAGTAGCTGTGACATCGGTAAAACTCAGTGCGGGAGAATATGTACTTGAAGTATCACCGAGTTCAGGAACTGAAGCCACTTTAACTGTCAATTTTTTGAATAATTAATACGCGAATAAATAACCTGCAAACTGCACGTTTATTTGTTTTGCGACAAAACTTTAAAACAAAGCACCATGAAAAAAATTTCTTTTACCTTTTTGGCCTTGATTATTGGCACTTTCAGCCTGCATGCACAGAATGTAAAAATTGTCGTTACTTCGAGTGCCGATTGTTCAAACAGAACAACCGAATTTACTGTTGATGCCGGAAAAGTTGCCAAACTGGCCAGCCTGGAAATTGCAACCAATTTCAATTCCTGCAATTCAACTGCTTTGGCTCCTGTGAACAATTATGCAAGAATTTATAAGAAATCCAGCAGTGCTAAGCAGCAGGCTTT
>CAYSCE010000434.1:0-2319 GCA_964429475.1 uncultured Bacteroidaceae bacterium
CGGCATTGTCTCGCAAGCCATGGAAATTCAGAATAAAGCCATCGAAACCGAAAACAACATAATGGAATTTGTCAATGGCAAAATGTAAGGCTGAATAAAGTTCTTTTCATATTACAGGGCGAATGAATAATTCGCCTTGTTTATTTTAAACCATTGCCAACAGTACAATCCGGCGAATTACGACAATATTTTTACAAACAAAAACACCGAAACTGACAAACAACATATTCAAGATTGGCGATTTTTTTTATTTTTGGACACAATTTATTAAAACAATCTGATTATGGCAAAAATAAGAGGAGCAATAGTAGTTGACAACGAAAGATGCAAAGGCTGCGGTGTGTGTGTACCCGCTTGTCCACAAGAAGTTATTGCGTTAGGAAAGCTGGTAAACCGCAAAGGATACAATTTTGCAATCATGGCCAAACCCGAAGAATGTATCGGATGCGCCAACTGCGCAATTGTTTGTCCTGACGGTGTAATTTCGGTGTATAAATTAAAAGTGGAATAATAACTTTCAAATATTAAATAATGGAGAAAGAACTCAGATTAATGAAAGGCAACGAAGCGATAGCTGAAGCAGCCATACGCTCCGGTGCCGACGGTTATTTCGGATATCCCATTACTCCCCAGTCGGAAGTAATTGAATATTTAATGTCGGAAAGGCCTCACGAACGCACCGGCATGGTTGTACTGCAGGCCGAAAGTGAAGTGGCTGCCATCAATATGGTTTATGGTGCCGCCGGCGCCGGTATGATGGCTATGACCAGTTCATCGAGCCCCGGCATAAGCCTGAAACAGGAAGGCATCAGCTATATCGCCGGTGCTGAATTGCCCTGTTTGATTCTTAATGTTGTCAGGGGGGGCCCGGGACTGGGAACCATTCAACCCGGACAATCGGACTATTTTCAGGCCGTAAAAGGTGGCGGACATGGCGACTATCGCCTGATAGTACTGGCTCCCGCCTCGGTTCAGGAAATGTATGACTTTGTGGGTACGGGATTCGAATTAGCCATGAAATACCGAAATCCGGTGATGATACTCTCTGATGGTATCATTGGCCAGATGATGGAAAAAGTGGAACTGGGCCCGCAGAAAAACCGCCGCAGCCGCGAAGAAGTAGTAAAATCTGCACCTTGGGCTACCACAGGAAAAACTCCTGACCGCTACCATAATATTGTTACCTCACTTGATTTGATTGCCGCCAATCAGGAAAAATTCAACATCAAGCTTCAGGCCAAATATGCAGTAATCGAAGAGAACGAAGTGCGCTACGAAGAAATCGACACACAAGATGCAGATTACATTTTTGTAGCCTACGGTTCCAGCTCACGCATATGCCAAAGCGCCATGAAAATTGCCCGCGCCAAAGGGATTAAAGTAGGATTGCTTCGTCCCATTACCTTGTTCCCGTTCCCCAAAAAACGTATTGCCGAAATGGCCGAAACCAAAAAGGGATTCCTTTCGGTTGAGATGAATGCCGGGCAAATGGTTGAAGATGTCCGCCTTGCCGTGAACGGTAAAAAACCGGTGGAACACTACGGAAGAATGGGTGGTATAATTCCGACACCGGAAGAAGTTGTTGAAGCACTCGAACGTAAAATTATAGGAGGTTAGGTCATGGCTGAAATTACATTACAAGATATCATTAAACCAGAAAACCTTGTTTACAGCAAAAGCAAGGTGATGACAAAAAACGAATTGTCGTACTGCCCCGGTTGTGGTCATGGCACTGCACACCGGCTGATTGCAGAAACCATCGAAGAAATGGGCATTCAGTCCGAAACCATCGGAGTTTCTCCTGTAGGTTGCTCAGTACTCATGTATAACTTTCTCGATGTCGATATGCAGCAAGCAGCGCACGGACGTGCTCCGGCTGTTGCCACAGCTATAAAAAGACTGATGCCTGAGAAATTTGTATTCACCTATCAGGGCGACGGCGACCTCGCTGCTATTGGAACTGCCGAAACCATTCATGCCTGTAACCGCGGCGAAAATATGACCATTATTTTCGTTAATAACGGAATTTATGGCATGACCGGTGGTCAGATGGCTCCCACTACCCTGCCGGGAATGCGCTCATCGACATCACCTTACGGCCGCGATACATCGATGATGGGAAATCCCCTGAAAATGACCGAACTGGTTGCCCAACTGGCCGGCACATACTTCGTTACCCGCCAGTCGGTGCACACACCACGCAATGTCCGCAGAGCGAAAAAAGCCATCCGTATAGCTTTTGAAAATCAGAAACTCAACAAAGGCCTTTCGTTTGTTGAAATCGTTTCAAATTGCAACTCGGGGTGGAAACTTCCTCCT
>CAYSCE010000435.1:0-2311 GCA_964429475.1 uncultured Bacteroidaceae bacterium
CAGCGGCTCAACAAAAACGGCCTGGCGGGGTTTTGCCGGAACCGAAATTTTTCTGGAAATTGAAACGGGCGGACTCAATCCGGTATATCTGAGCGAAGATTCAATCAGTTCGGAGGTTGAAAAAAACCTGAAACCCTTCATCAATTTCAACAATGTAGAACGCATGTATTTTTATGGCGCAGGTTGCCATTCAACCGAAATGCAGATGAAGTTGCAGAATGCGCTGAGTTTGTTTTTCCCGGAAAGCATACTGCACATTCACAGCGACATGGAAGGCGCTGCCATAGGGCTTTTTGGCCGCATTCCGGGTATTGCCTGCATTATGGGTACCGGCAGCAATTCGTGTTTCTGGAATGGGAAAAATATAGAAAAAAGCATTCCTGCATTGGGATATATTATAGGCGACGAAGGCAGTGGCGCCTGGATGGGAAAACGCATAGCAGCTGATTATCTGCGTGGTTTTCTGCCCGAAGATCTGTCTGTTATTCTTGAAAAAAACTATCCGAAAGACCTGACCTATTTTTTAAAGCAAGTCTATCAAAACGAGTTTGCTGGCCGTTTTCTGGCATCACTTGCCGGACAGATCAATCACTTGCAGGAGCATCCATATGTACTTGAAATTGAACGCGAAGCCATTGAATTGTTTTTCAGGCACCATATTTCGCGCTACGATAAAAACGGGATTCCCATTGGCTTTGTGGGCTCTATTGCACTTAATATGAAAAACCTGCTCATTAAATATTGTCAGGAAAGAGGATATGTCGTGACCTCGGTTGTTTCAAATCCGCTGGACGGCATTCAGGAATATCTGCGCGAAGAGCTGTATCCATCGTGATGTAGCACCAGTCGAAATTCAATTATTGCAGGACAATTCATGATAACTGTCACTCACTGTTGTTACTGCAATTTTTAAAATGATGTATTTTTGCACACTAAAATCACTTAAATGAAAATAGCAATCGTTGGTTCAGGATATGTTGGTCTGGTGACCGGAACTTGTTTTGCCGAAGTCGGTATTGACACTGTATGCGTGGATATTGACCAGGAAAAAATCAAAAAGATGAAAGCCGGTATTTCGCCCATTTATGAACCGGGCTTAGAACCAATGATGGTGCGCAATATCGAAAAAGGACGTTTGTCGTTTACCACCGATCTGAGTTCGGTTGTGAATGATTCGGATGTTATTTTCTCGGCTGTTGGTACCCCGCCCGACGAAGATGGCAGCGCCGATCTGAAATATGTGCTCGAAGTTGCCCGTACTATCGGACAGCATATGACCAAACATGTGTTGGTTGTCACCAAAAGCACCGTACCTGTTGGCACCGCAAAAAAAGTCCGCAACGCCATTCAGGAAGAACTGGATAAACGCGGTTTGAACATTGAATTCGACGTAGCTTCGAATCCTGAATTTCTGAAAGAAGGCGATGCCGTAAACGATTTTCTGAAGCCCGACCGAATTGTAGTGGGTGTTGAATCGAAACGCGCCGAAGAAATCATGACCCGCCTGTATAAACCTTTTACACTGAACGGACACCCGACCATTATTATGGATGTTCCTTCGGCCGAAATGACCAAATACACCGCCAACTCAATGCTGGCAACCCGCATCAGCTTTATGAACGACATTGCCAATCTGTGCGAGTTGGTTGGCGCCGACGTCAATATGGTACGTAAAGGTATTGGTTCCGATACCCGCATCGGTAGCAAGTTCCTGTATTCGGGCATTGGATACGGCGGCAGCTGTTTCCCGAAAGATGTGAAAGCATTGATTAAAACAGCCGACGAAAATCATTATTCACTGCGCGTTTTGAAAGCAGTTGAAGAAGTCAATGATGATCAGAAATCGGTCTTGTTTCACAAACTTGATGGTTACTTTAAAGGTGATCTGAAAGGTAAAAAAATTGCGTTGTGGGGACTGTCGTTCAAGCCCAATACCGACGATATGCGCGAAGCTCCGGCTCTGGTGCTGATTGAAAAACTGCGCGCTGCAGGTTGTTCGGTTACTGCCTACGACCCTGTGGCCATGCACGAATCGAAACGTAAAATCGGTGATATCATAGAATACGCCGACACTTTATATAATGCACTTGACGGTGCCGATGCCCTGATGCTGGCTACCGAGTGGACCGAATTCCGCTATCCGGACTGGGACGAAGTAAAAAAACGTCTGAAAACCCCGCTGATTCTCGACGGCCGCAATATTTTCGACCGCAACGAAATGAAAGCTCTGGGCTTCGATTATTTCTGCATCGGTATCAGAACCGTATAACGACTTTTTATTAAAGTAATTTAAGCCGGATCGATGTATCCG
>CAYSCE010000436.1:0-2299 GCA_964429475.1 uncultured Bacteroidaceae bacterium
CAGGTGAGAGAAGAATTATGTAATACAGATATTGTGTCGGTAAAGGTTGATGCGCCCAGCGAAACAGTTTGGAAGAAG
The DNA here is from genome assembly GCA_964429475.1 of uncultured Bacteroidaceae bacterium. GTDB lineage: Bacteria > Bacteroidota > Bacteroidia > Bacteroidales > DTU049 > GWF2-43-63. The sequence continues at coordinate 79 of CAYSCE010000436.1, forward strand.
TTGAACCGGCCTGCGAAAGGACTTATTTTTAGTAAATATCTGACTGGACTTCAGGCATTTAAAGACGTGTACACAGGCAAACTGATAACCGAAACCATGCTGGTGGAAGGTGTGAACAACGATGCTGAAACAATTACACAGACTGCAACTCTGGTGGCTGCATTATCACCGGCAACTGCTTACATTTCAATACCCACGCGCCCGCCAGCTGTTTCATCGGTCAAGGCTCCGGATGAAAGTAACATCAACCGGGCGTGGAATCTTTTTTCGAATAAAAAAATCAAGACCGAATTGAATACAGGCTTCGAGGGCACGTATGTGGGCGTAACCGGAAATGCCATTGAAGACATTGTGAATATGTGTTCAGTCCATTCAATCCGCGATGATGTAATGATTGAAATTTTACGCAAGGACAATGCGGATGAACAGATACTGGAAGAATTGATCAGCAACGGCTACATCGTTAAGGTGGAGCACGACAATCATTTTTATTATTTACGGAAGTTCGACGTGTAATATTCAGGCAATGTCATGAAAGGATATATTCATTTATACACAGGAAACGGCAAAGGAAAGACAACGGCGGCAATCGGTCTGGCCGTGCGGGCTGCAGGTGCCGGCAAAAAAACATTCATTGCGCAATTTGTCAAAGGAATGCACTATTCCGAACTGGAGTCCCTGAAACGTTTTCCAGAAATTGAAATTCATCAGTTCGGTCTGGATTGTTTCATTGTCAATGAACCGACACAAAAAGACATTGACGCAGCCAGACATGGACTGAACACCGTTTCGGCCATCATCAGCAACAAGCAGTATGATGTTATAATTCTGGATGAAGTCTGTATTGCCCTGTACTACAAATTGTTTTCTATGGAAGAATTTCTGGATGTGCTGAAACTGAAGCCGGATGAAACGGAAATTGTGATGACAGGCCGTTATGCAACACAACAGCTGATGGATGTTGCCGATCTCGTGACGGAAATGAAAGAAGTGAAACATTATTATTCATGCGGAGTTGAGGCCCGCAAAGGAATTGAATTTTAAACAGGATTATGAAAGAACGAGAGACCATGGTTGGGAAAAAGGAGGTACATATTGATTGTCACTTATGTACAAACTGCGGATTGTGTTACAACGTCTGTAAACTACATGCCATCAGTCGTGTGACCAATTACAGTTGTGCACGCTGTGTAAAGTATTGCACTTCGATGGATGTTCCCTGCAGACCGACAAGGTTTGTATGCGACCCGGAGTTATGCAATTTATGCGGCGAATGTGTTACCGCATGTGTTACAGGCGCCATACGCATTGTTGATAAAATTGATTGATTATGAAACTATACGATGAACTGAAAAAAGACATCCGCTACGAAGAAGGCCTGAAAGCCTGCATCAATTGCGGAACCTGTACAGCTGTATGTCCGGCGGCAGCAGTGAGTGATTACGATCCGCGGCAGATTGTAGATCTGGTTCAGAAAGAAAATGAAAAAGATCTCGAAGAGCTTTTGAAAAAGGATGATATCTGGCGTTGTGGCGAGTGCCTTTCATGCAAAACCCGCTGCCCGCGCGACAATGTACCTTGCTACATCATTCAGGCATTGCGGGCTTTGTCGGTCGAAACCGGATTTTTCATGCATAGCGAACAAGGTCGCAGGCAGCTCGCCATCAAGCGCACGGTAGGAGATCATATTCTTGAATATGGCTATTGTGTGTATATTGATGAAGTCACCAACGAGATGTATCCCGAGCAGGGACCGGTCTGGCAGTGGATGCGTGATAACAGGTCCGATGTGTTGCAAAGACTGGGCGCCAGTTACAAGCAGGACAAAGCAGGAGCATTGCGTAATACAGATAAACAATCACTGATTGACTTACAAAAAATTTTCGATGCAACCGGCGGAACAGCGCGATTTGATAAAATTGAAGAAGCTTCGGCTCGCTATGCTGCCGAACATGGAATTGACTACAGTAGTGGTCACGATGAATATTTCAATAAAACCTACAATGGTGATTAATAAGGAGAATACAAAATGAAATACCAGAATAACGAAAGCTGGGAAAAGCATCAGAAAGAAATTGCCAATGATAATTACTATCTGGCCCGCAGCTGCATACGGCAGAATTTCTTTCCGGCAGCCGAAGATCTTTTCATGAAAATAATCCGCAATGATGTAGGTAAAAATATTTTCGACGATCCGCGTCAGACTACATGCACAGGCATT
>CAYSCE010000437.1:0-2296 GCA_964429475.1 uncultured Bacteroidaceae bacterium
TGATTCTGAAAATTGCCCAGGAAATGAGTAAGAATGAATATCCTGATATCTGGGTCGAAGATGTAAACATCGATGCCATGATGATGTGGCTGACCAAGAATCCGGAAAACTATCATGTAATTGTTTCTGAAAACATGTTTGGCGATATCGTTTCCGACGCATTTGCCGGATTGATCGGCGGACTTGGCTTTGCTACTTCAGCGCAGTTCAACCCCGATTCAGGTGTTGCTGTATTTGAACCGACTCACGGATCAGCTCCGAAATATGCTGATTTCGAAACATCAATCGTAAACCCGGTTGCCATGGTTCTTTCATCGGTACTGATGCTCGAGCATCTGAACGAAAACGAGATTGCCAACCGCATCCGTAAAGCTACCGAAGAAGTAGTGGCTGAAGGAAAAGTCCGCGCATACGACATGCTGAAAATGAAAGGAACTCCCGATGTTATTAATCAGGGCGCAGCATCAACCACACAAATGGCCGATGCCATCATTGCAAAACTGAAATAATATGGAAAGCATTGATCAGAAATACATTGATCAGGCACGGGAATTATGGCCCGAGCTTGAATGGATCGGCGATACCGGTTTGAAAGCAAAGACCACCAACACATGGGCGCTGGCACTGCAGAAAAGCGTGCTTACACCCGAAGATCTGCGCACCATTCCGTTTACCTTACTGGCTGGTCCCGACCTGAAAGTAAGTTTTATGGATCACAAGCGCGCCGTGGTACACATTGCCCGCGATGCAGGTTTAAAGTGCGGTGAATTTTTCCGCACCGATCTGCCGGTCAATATGGATGTGCTGATTGCAGGTGCTATCCTGGCCGATGTTGGTAAATTGCTCGAATATGAAATGAAAGACGGTAAATCGGTTCAAGGCAAATACGGCAAATATCTGCGTCATCCCTTCAGTGGTGTTTCGCTGGCCGAACAATGCGGCGTTCCGGCCGACGTTTGTCACATCATTGCTACCCATGCTGGCGAAGGCGATATGGTGAAACGTACCACCGAAGCTTTCATTGTTCATCATGCCGATTTCATGACGTTTGAACCTTTCAAGGATCGTCTGAAATAATATGGAATGACATTCAACAGAAAAAAGCCCGGGAAACCGGGCTTTTTTATTTACATGACTCAAAATTAAAGTTGAAGACTAATTAAAAATCAACTCGTAAATTCCTTCTCCCGAATCTCCAACAGTGTAGTATACAGCCCGTGTTTCATCCGGCGACATGCGATAGAACAAATCGTCCTTTTCGGTATTGATGGGTTCACCCAGTTTGTCTGGTTCGCCCCATTCGCCATCGTCGCCCTGCGTTACTATATAAATATCAAAGTTGTCGGAGCTTTGATGGCCTTTTGAGCTGAAGTATAAGGTCATGCCATCGTTAAGCATAAAAGGACATTGTTCATCGGAAGCAGAATTAATAGCTTCGCCCAGATTCTTCGGTTCGCTCCATTTATCTTTTCCGATGAGTTCAGTTTCGTAAATATCAAGTCCACCCTGGCCGCCGGGACGATCGGATGCAAAATAAATTTTTTCGCCATCGTTGCTGAACGTTCCGTTGTATTCGTTATAGGAAGTGTTGAGGGACAGGTTGGCCGGTTTTGAAAAAACGCCGTTCGAAAATTCCACCATATATAAATCGCTACCGTTTTTACCATCCACACTAATCAGAAATTTTCCCGTAACGTTGTTAAAATTGCTGAATCCTTCCGATTTCGGAAAATACATACCTTCTATCTTACCACCATTAACCGGGCTGATGAAATATTCAATTTTACTGAAATCGTTGGCATTGAGCGATTGACCGCTTAACATATAGCGGGCACCAAACAACACCTGGCTGTTTATGGCGTATCCGACAGGAATAGAAATGCTTTTATCCTGAAATGAAACAAAAATATTTTTCGACTTTACGTTTTCGGGATTTTCCATTTCCGATTCATCGGAATTGTTACGGTCTTCATGAATGATAACCACATGTGCAGTTGATACGCACCAGAAAGACAGCAGTAAAATGAAGGTAGAAATTAGTTTCATCTGGAATCGTTTACGGGGTTATTTGTACGCTCTTCAGATTTTTTCGTTACAAATATAAACGATTATATGACTCAAGTCAACAGATCAGATCGAAAACATATAAATAATCTACATATAAAAAATGCATTAAAATTTGTTTGTAGAATGAATATATGGTTTGGACAGTAAAAACATATTTTACAAATTTAAATATAGGTTGATCATCGGAAATTTTACCGAATTTTAATAGCTGTTTAAAATATTGTTGACA
>CAYSCE010000438.1:0-2283 GCA_964429475.1 uncultured Bacteroidaceae bacterium
CCGGAGCTTTTATCCCGTAAAACAGTTCAATATACTCGCGCAAAGACATTGCATTCAGATGAAATTGAAGTGCGCGACGACTCAGATCGGCCCCGCTTTTATAGATGTTGAGCGCCGACGAGCCGGAGAATACAACTGTCAGCTTTTTATAACGATCGTATATGTTTTTGATTTCACGCGACCAGCCCGGATACTTGTGCACTTCGTCCAGGAACAGATGTGTACCGCCTTGTTTTACGAATGTATCTGCAAGCGAAACCAGTGTATTGTTGCTGAAATAAAGATCATCACAACTGGCGTATAATACTTTGTCGCTGTCGTTGTAGTTAGCCTTCAGATACTGCAACATCAGCGTGGATTTTCCGACACCGCGTGCGCCGACAATTCCTGTCAATCGCTGATCCCATCTGACTTCATTCAGCGCATAACGGGTAAAGGTCATGTCCGTATCGGTCAGGTATTGACGCGATGTTTCTCTGAGTGTTTCCATATATGTAAATTAAATCAAGCAAAAATACAATATATTGATGACTATAAACTACAATAAAATCATAAAATGTAAAATAAAAACAACAATATGTCTGAATAATGAAAAAATGAATCAACAAAAATATAGAAAAGTGTAAATAGTAATCAACAAAATACTCCAAAAATGATTTAATGACATGTAAATCAGATAAATGTAAATGTTAAATGTCGGAATTTGCAAACAACACTAAATCAATATATTAGATGTTTTTGGGAGGTTTTCAACTATTTTCGCATGGGTAATTGTGTCCGGCGGATACCATCAAAATGGCACAGGGCATTGCCAACGGCTCCAGCGGTTGGTACAAGGCCGATTTCGCCCAGACCTTTGGCACCGTATGGACCCACCGGATCGGGTACTTCCACTCCGATGACTTCAATGGCAGGAGTCTCGTGCGCTCTCAGAATGCCGCATTCGCGCAGTTTTGTGTACACAGGATATCCGTCTTTATAAGGGAAATCTTCGCTGACAGCATAGCCGAGACCCATGTGAACGGCGCCTTCAATCTGGCCTTCGAACATGACCGGGTTGATGATTTTTCCTGCATCGTGCGCAGCGACAATCTTTTCAATGTTGCCATGATCATCGAGCACGACCAGTTGTGCGGCATATCCGTATCCATAATGTGTTTTTGAATTCTCGCACACCGTGCCGGGTTTCACAGTCCAGTTGCATTCCCAGCGCGCCTGATAGCGATGTCCGACAATGTCGGCCAGTGTTTTTCCCTGCAGGTCGGCACGCATGGTTTTGGCGGCCTCAAGTATGGCATTACCAAGCAGCACAGTGCCACGCGATGATGTTGTCATGCCGGTTTTAATGCCGGCGGCAGTATCCACGATGACTTCGATTATGGAAGAATCGATTCCTGTTTCTTCGCACAGAACCTGGGCTGCAATGGTATGAACCCCTTGCCCCATTTCGGTCCAGCCATGATGCAATACTACTTTTTCCGGCGATTTTATTTCGATGATCACATCGGAGTAGTCCACCATGCCGTTGCCGATACCGCTGTTTTTAATGGCGCAGGCGAGTCCTGAAAATTTTGCTTTCTGGTAATGCGGTTTCAATGCATCCAGACAGGCGCGGATACCGACGCCTTCCACATGGTCGCCGGTTGCTGTTGTAAGGCCGTCTACAAGCGCATTATCATAGCGGAATTGCCAGCGGTCGAAGCCACCTTGTTTGCAGAGTTCATCGATACAGGCTTCGAGTGCAAAGGCGGCCTGATTGGCTCCAAACCCACGCATGGCGCCACAAGGGACGTTGTTGGTGTATACTGTTTTCGATTCAAGGTTGATAACCGGAACATAATACCCACCGGTAGCATGACCTGCAATGCGCTCCATAACTTTGGTTCCGACCGATGCGTACGCACCCGAATCGCCAATGGCCAGAAATTTCATAGCGGTCAGTTTTCCTTTTTCATCGCAGGCCAGCGTAATGTCCATCCACACCGGGTGGCGCTTGGGATGCATGATCATACTTTCTTCGCGCGTGAGGGTGACTTTTACAGGCTTTTGCAGTAAGTAAGCAAACAATGAAGCATGTCCCTGAACGGTCATATCCTCTTTACCGCCAAAACCACCACCATTCGGCACCAGAATGACACGAACCTTTTCTTCGCTTAACCCAAGTGCTGATGCGACCTGACGACGATCTTCGTAAATACCTTGTCCCGAAGAATACAGCAGAACACCATCGGCATCGGGCATTGCAAGCGCGCTTTCCGTTTCCAGAAATGCATGTTCGATGCG
>CAYSCE010000439.1:0-2281 GCA_964429475.1 uncultured Bacteroidaceae bacterium
CGAAAGTTAAGCGCATTTTTTGAGCAACCATCGCGAAGATTGTCCCAACGCAGCCGCTGAGCGACATCACGCACAGTTCAAGTGCCGTAGGTCCATTGTTACTGCCGCCTTTTGCTTCAGGTAAATCGACAACAGTACTGTGATTACGTCCATTGTCAACAACAGACTGGAATTGTTTTGTCCAGAGAGAATTTGATTTCATTGTCTTTTTTTTAAAGTGAATCCAATGCATTTTTTAAATCCGAAATAATATCGTCTACATCCTCAATACCAACAGAGAAGCGAACGAGATCATCAGTAATTCCTGCGGCAATTTTATTTTCCTTGCTAACGGCTGCATGTGTCATCGATGCGGGATGCTGTATCAATGTTTCCACACCACCGAGAGAAACAGCCAACATAGCCAGATGAACATTGTCCATGAGTTTTTTACCTGCATCATATCCGCCTTTCAGGCCGAAACTCATCATAGAACCAAATCCTTTCATCTGTGATTTAGCCAGTTCATACTGAGGATGATTATTTAACCCGGGATATCTGATCCAGTCTACTTTCGGATGTGCCTGCAGAAATTCGGCAACCTGCATGGCGTTTTCCTGTGCCCTGTCGATGCGTATCGAAAGTGTTTTTACACCACGCAGCACCATGAAAGCCTGTGTCGGATCCATGTTGCTGCCCAGATAAACCATTGAGTGACGGATTTTCTTGTAGATTTCAGGGTCTTTAGCTATAATTACACCACCAACAATATCAGCATGTCCATTGATGAATTTTGTCACAGAGTGTAAAACCACGTCTGCGCCCAGATCCAGCGGCTTCTGTAAATATGGAGAGCAGAATGTGTTGTCAACAACAAGAATAAGATTATGCTGTTTGGCAATCTTTGCACAGGCTGCAATATCTGTAATATCCATTGTCGGGTTTGCCGGTGTCTCAATATAAAGAACTTTTGTATTGGGCTTGATAGCGGCCAGAATATTCTCCGTTTTGCTCGTATTTACAAAACTGGCTTCGACATTAAATCTTGAAAAGTCCTGTTCGAGAAGTCCTCTCGCAGGTCCGTATACTGCATCGGAACTTACAATGTGACTGCCTGCATTCAGCAATGCCATATACACAGCGCTGATGGCACCCATTCCCGAACTGGTGGCAATTCCGTCGTACCCATTTTCAAGTTCAGCAATGTTATGTTCCAATGCTTTGATGGTAGGATTACCGATCCGGGTATAAATGAATCCATCACTTTTTCCTGAAAAACAATCGGCACCATGTTGTGCATTTTTGAATCGGAATGTAGATGTTTGATAAATCGGCACCGATGCACTGCCGAATTCGTCATCAAATGCGCCGGCGTGAACCAGCTTGGTGTTGAAACCTTTGTCTTTTGTTTTCATTATTCTGTTTTTCTGATTTCAGACCTGCAGATTAGCTGGTTTTACCGGCTGTCCGAGATCTTCGTTGTTAAGTCCTTTGTATTTGGCATCAGCATTATACTGAATGCCTAATTTGTCCATCAATGGTTCGACAGATACCTGATGCACCTGCAACCCAATGTCCCATGGATCGTATCCTAAAAGCAAGCCTGCCAATTCCTCATAGGTAAGGACAGGAATTCCCATTCCGTTTTCACCGTAAGTAATGCCTTCCATTTCGGCAATCACATATTGCCAGCGATCGAGAAAATAGGTGCACCCGGGGCAATTGGCAATAATGCAATCGGGCTTGTATGGCTGCATCGAGTCGAATTTTATTTTTGAATTGGCAACAGAATATCCCCGGTTTGATTTTAGCAGATACTGACGGAATCCAAACCCGCAGCAGTGGCGTCGTTCGGGATAATCGACCTGAGCTCCGCCCCAGGCATCGATCATGCCTGCCAGCACATACGGAAATTCCGCACCACCAACACCCCGTTCAGGAAAAATTTTTGCATAGTGACAGCCCACATGATCAACTACTTTTAGTTGTTCATTGGTGTGTTTATTCAGTAATTTGAACTTTGCCTTTTCGGCAATTTCATTGCGGAATTTATAAATCAGATCGCTGGTATGCGCCAGATTTTTCGGAATTTCGAACGTCATTCCGGTTGTTCTTTTCAAAATTTCGCGTGCTTCTTTTTCCTTTTGAGGAAATTGTTTCCATGTTTCAATCACTTCGGAATATATTCCAAATGATGTGACACAGGAGCATACTAAATTTTCAAATCCGGCCTCTGTCATCAATGCAAATTGCCGGGCAACAACGGTCATGGTTGTTTCGAAAGGAATCACCCCCGAATGAT
>CAYSCE010000440.1:0-2274 GCA_964429475.1 uncultured Bacteroidaceae bacterium
GATTGGTATGCATAAAAATGACACCACGCGCTTTATCAACGAACTGATGTGTGGCAACAACATCGCCGACAACGTTTTTTCGTGTGTCAAACTCAACGATATCAAATCGTGCGACCTGATGAAAGTCGGTAAATTTGACAGCGACACCAACAGCCCCGCTTACGCTTCGGTGACTTATAAAGTTGAAACGTATGACGGCAAAAAAATCAAAGTCAGTTTGGTTGTTGTCCGCATTACAACAAGTACCGGAACATTGTTCAGAATTGCCGGCGCTGTAGGTTGATGCGCTGAAATCATTTTTAAAACAAATAATCATGAGCGAAATCAAGCAACTTAAAAAGATTTATCTCGACCGGAAAACACGCATATCGGCTGTTGGTCAGAAGATTGTGCCGGCTCTTTTTCTGCTTTTCTGGTTGGCTTTGTGTGGCATTATGGTGTATTGCAGCTTCAACTTTTCAAATGCAGTGCTGTTTTGCATAGTCACCGCTTTAATATTTCTGCTGTTTGCTTTTTTGTCGTATCGCTCCATCAGCCTCATGCGCAAGGTTTCGGCCGATGAAAATTATATGTATGTCAAACAGGGCAGGGTTGAAGAACAAGTTCCGTTTGAAAACATTTACGCCGGCAGTAAACCATTTATGCGCGTGACAGCGGCCCTGGAGTCGGTAAAGTTTTATTACAATTCTGCTACCGGCGAGAAAAAAGTAGTGAAATTTGTTCCGGCCAACGTCAATCAGATGTATAATCAGTTTATCGATGCCGTGTCGGCTAAAAACCCTCAGGTGAAAATCCGTCGTAGTTTTCTTTAAACAGCCCGACGCCCTGAATTGGTGCGCTTTTGTTGAAATAAATCAAAAACCAGTCGGGATATTTTTTCCGACTACATGAAAAAAATTTTACTTTTGCACAAAATCAATGGTTCATGAAAGACAATAAGACTCTCTCCCGCATTTTTCTTGTTTTAGCCATTATGGCTCTGTTTGCATTTTTACGCGTTTTTATCTCTATGCCGAATATCTCACCGGTGGCTGCTATTGCACTTTTCGGTGGTACGTTTATCGGACGTAAAGGACTGGCCATGATTCTGCCGCTGACCATTTTGTTCATCAGCGATCTTTTCCTTGGTTTATACAGCCCGGTTCTGATGGCCGCTGTGTACGGTTCTATTTTACTGGTATCGTTCATTGGTCTGTGGCTCCGCAACCATGTTCGTATACATAATGTTGTCGCTGCATCGCTGCTGTCGTCGGTTTTGTTTTTTGCCATTACCAACTTTGCAGTCTGGGCCGAAGGTCTCTGGTATCCGATGACCTGGACGGGTCTTGCATCGTGCTACGCCATGGCTGTCCCGTTCTTCCGTTTCGAACTGGTTGGAACACTCGGCTTTACTGTGGTTTTCTTTGCCATGTACCAATTTGCCACTTCACGCATCAGCGCTTTCAAAGCTGCATAAATACAAACTCATTTTTACGCAAAAGGCAGCATCGGTTCCGGTGCTGCTTTTTTTCGTGGCGTTGTTGGGGAAATAAATGCATTTATAAAAATGGCGGTGCTGTCGCAAAACAGGCTTAGCGACCCGACATTCCATAGTTCAGCAGGCTTTATCTGCATAATTGCTTCTGGAGCAGAACATGGAATAGTCGGATGAAATGCCGCCTTGTGCACGGCACAAAAACAACGCTTCACTCCAACCGACTCTTCCATGACCTACATTTCATTGCGGACTATGGAAGGTCGGTTCGCTGAAATAGGTTGTTGTTTTTGTTGATAGATGCTCAATTGAAACAACCACAGTACAGCCGGAATATTTCTGTTTATGTCGCTATTGAGGTTTGCTCAGAACGAATACACAACTCCAATTCCACCACCCACCGAATAATAACGGTACCAGCTCTTTTCTGGAAAATCTAGTTTTACCCAGTGTTGCAGAAACGACATGTAATTCAGATCAGCGCGCATGCTCCAGCTTTCGGCCAGTTTGTATTGCGCAAATAATCCGGCAGCAGCATTCAGTATCAATGGGCGAAAATCGCTGCCGTCTTTTTTTTCAACAATGGAATAACTGTTTAAAACTGCTTCGAAATGGAAATCGGCTTTGCGGCGTATTGAAAATATATGCGCAGCACCAAACTGCAGATATGGTCCAAAGCTGAATTTGTCGTGGTTGATAATGCTGAATTGAACCTTTGTCGAAGCATTCAGAAAACGATAACGGTAATCATTGCTTTCTGTGAGGCCGACGTACTCACTACCCGCACCATAGCCCAATGA
>CAYSCE010000441.1:0-2262 GCA_964429475.1 uncultured Bacteroidaceae bacterium
CCTTGCGTTTAAGCTGCAGTACAAGACATTCGCGCAAATCGCGCGCAGCAACGCCCGGCGGATCGAGTTCCTGAATTTCGCGAATGATCTCTTCGATTTTTTCAGGATCCATATTAATATTAAGTCCGAAAGCGAGATCATTGGAAAGCGAGGCAGAATCTCGCTTCAGATAACCATTTTCATCAATATTACCGATGATGTATTCGCCAACCCGGTACTGAAGCTCCGTCAGATTGCGCATCTGGAGCTGTTCGTAAAGCTGATCATAAAAACTCGATTGCGATATAAACGGCACTTCGCGCACTTCGTCATCGGCGCTGGTATTTTTTGCTGTCAGTTTATACTCAGGTATATCGTCCTCGTCCATGTAATCATCGAGGCTGAAATCGTTTTCCACGTTTTCCTCAACATCAGAGTCTTCGCTTTCTTCGCTGTCCTGCTCATCATCCTGCAAGTCCTGGTTGTCATCGTCCTCGTTGTCTTCCGATGTATCCTCCAATGCGGGGTTCTCTTCAATCTCCTGCTTAATGCGTTGTTCAAGCGCAATGGCAGGAACCTGCAGCAGTTTCATGAGCTGAATCTGTTGCGGAGAGAGCTTTTGCTGAAGTTTCTGTTCGAGCCGTTGGTGAAGCATAAGAAATAATTTATGTCTGAAAATACAAAATGAAAACGGGGGTTGTCAAGTTTTTATTTGTTTTAATTGTTGATTTTATCAACATCCGGATACATTAAAACTCCGCATTTTTTGGTGTGCGCGGAAAAGGAATGACATCGCGGATGTTGGCCATGCCGCTAACAAACAGAATCAATCGCTCGAAACCAAGACCAAATCCGCTGTGCGGCACAGAGCCAAATTTACGAGTTTCGAGATACCACCACACATCTTTTTCGGGAATATGGAGCTCATGAATTCGGTTCATCAGTTTTTCAAAATCTTCTTCTCGCTGGCTTCCGCCAATGATTTCGCCGATGCGCGGGAACAACACATCCATGGCGCGAACGGTCTTTCCGTCATCGTTCTGCTTCATGTAAAACGCCTTGATTTCAGCCGGATAATCGGTTAAAATCACCGGACAGTTGAAATGCTGTTCAACCAGATAACGCTCGTGTTCGGCCTGCAGATCGGTTCCCCACGAAACCGGGAACTCGAATTTCTGACCGCTTTTCATCAGAATGTCAACTGCTTCGGTGTATGCAAGGCGTTTGAATGGCATCTCTACAACCCCTTTCAAGCGTGCAATCAATTCCTTGTCGTACATTTTCTGCAAAAATTCCAGATCGTCGTAGCAATGCTCAAGCGCATAGCTTACGAGTGATTTGAGAAAATCCTCGGCCAGATCCATGTTGTCGGTAATATCATAGAAAGCCATTTCCGGCTCAATCATCCAGAACTCGGCCAGATGACGCGGCGTGTTGCTGTTCTCGGCACGGAAGGTTGGACCAAAGGTGTATATCTCGCCCAGCGCCAATGCACCAAGCTCACCTTCAAGCTGACCGGAAACAGTGAGGTTGGTTTCTTTTCCGAAAAAGTCCTGTGTGTAATCAATTTTCCCTTCGGGCGTGCGCGGCGGATTTTCAGCATCGAGCGTACTTACGCGGAACATGGCGCCGGCACCTTCGGCATCGCTGCCGGTGATAATGGGTGTATGCAGGTAATTGAATCCGCGGTCGTTGAAATATTTATGAATGGCAAAAGCCATGGCATGACGGATGCGAAGCACAGCGCCAAAAGTATTCGTACGCGGCCTCAGATGCGCGATTTCGCGAAGGAATTCCAGCGTGTGACCCTTTTTCTGCAGCGGATATGAGTCGGACGGACATTTTCCGTAAATCTCAATTTCTTCGGCATGAATTTCAACCGGCTGTCCCTGTGCGGGCGATTCAACCAGTTTTCCATCAACGCGAACACTGCAGCCGGTGGTAATATCCTTCAGCAAAGCTTCATCAAACTTTGTCGTGTCGGCCACTACCTGAATGGAATGTATGATGGTGCCATCGTTTACGGCAATAAAGACCACATTCTTGCTGTCGCGGCGTGTGCGCACCCAGCCTTTAACGGTAATAGTAGTTCCCAGCAGGTCTCCTGCAGGTTTTTTCAATAAGTCAACAATCTTGATTCGTTTCATCGGAAAAGTATTTCGGGACAAATTTCGGAAAAAATTCGTTGTAAAACAGGAACAAAACAGAAATCAATGTACAGATTACCTGAACAAATCGATATAAGACCTGAAAACAAATACTCTGTTCCGCTTAAACCCTGTG
>CAYSCE010000442.1:0-2255 GCA_964429475.1 uncultured Bacteroidaceae bacterium
GATGATGGTTGCAACATCGTCTTCGGTGATGGAATCTTTAATGCTTTGAAGTTTTTCGGGCTGAGGATTTTGTTTCCCCAACTCAATCAATTCTCTCAAATGCTCGATTCCGTGCAGATTCCGGAAAGTATAGACTTTTTCAATATGTTGACATTCCGGTAAAATATCCTTGATGCGCGAATACATTTCTTCACCGGCCACAAAAATCATTTTTGCTTCGGAGTGATTGATGATATGCCTGTATTCTTCGGAGCTGATATTGGGATAAATGGGCACGTGAATGGCACCGCACATCTGAATGCCCATGTCGAGAAAATTCCATTCAGGCCGGTTGGTGGTGATGGAAATAATTTTGTCGCCGGGTTGCATGCCAAGCTGCATCAATCCGTAGCTGATGTTGGTTGAGTTCTCGATGTGCTGCTGCAAGCTGTAGCGCTGCCAGATACCATCTATTTTCCCACCAAAAAGAACCGGTTTATTGAATTTCTCTTTGTACCGATCGAGCAAATCAAAAAGTCGTTTTAATTCCATGGGCGTTGTTTCCGAATACCAAAAATAGGAAAATTAATTTGAACTTGTGCGAAGACTCATATTTTGATCAGCGCTACAGAACTACAATTCACTATCCATGCAAAAAGAAGCATATAATGGAACCGATTTTATCTGATTGTCAAATCCAAAATTCTTTTCAGACAATCTTATGATTTTTGATGAGTTGTATTTTTTTCTAAAAACATCAATGCTTCGCGATCGGGTGTTGGTACCAGATTTCACTTCAACCGGAATTACACTAGATTGCCCCTGAATCAGAAAATCGACCTCGGCGGTGTTGCCTGAATCCCAGTAAAAAAGCGGTATACCAAGAGATTGAAAAGCCGCTGCCACATAATTTTCTACAACTGATCCTATAAAAGAGCCCGTGTGTTTATTTTCAATCAGTATCTCTCTGAGCGGCATTCCGGATTTCTTCACCAATAATCCCGCATCGTTCATGTATAGTTTGAATCCAGTCATATCGGAAAAGACTGATAATGGTTCATTGGGAACCGTTACCCGGTTGCATTTGTACACAAGTCCGGCTGAAGAAAGCCAATCAATGGCTGCACCAAACATTCCGGCATAACCGCCTTTCTGAACAACTTTGTATTGAAATTTTCGGTTTTCTTTTGCTAGTTGTGCCGGAAGTGAATTGTAGCTGGCGATTATTTTGCTCACTTCTTCGGGAGTAGCATATTTTGCCATATCGGCAATGTATGAATCAAGAATTTGCTGCTGTATACCGGCAGCTTTCAGATGATCATTGTTCTTTACGAATTCAGCAACAACTTCCGGCATTCCGCCGGTTATCAGATAATCGTGAAATAATGATAATGCCATTTCATGAAACGCGCAAAATGCATCGTTTTCATAACACTTTCTGATTTCCTCAACAAGTTTGGACTTACCAACAGCCATTAAAAACTCCTCAAAGTCCATGGGAAATACATGCATCATTTGCGTTTGGCCAACCGGAAACGAATATTCTTTTCTGTTCATGGCTATCCCCAGCAAACTCCCCGCCGCAGCAATGTGGTATTCGTTTTCGTCTTCGTTAAAATATTTAAGAGACGATAACGCCCGCTCCGATGACTGAATTTCATCAAAAATCAATAAGGTTGTATCGACATCAAAGTCTTCATTTAAAAAGATTCGAAGTTTCGAAATGATCGCCGCCGGCTCAATACTTGTTCTGAACAAACTGTCCAGGCGTTTGTCGGATTCGAAGTTCAGGTAAAATACTTTACTGTACTCTTTTTTGCCGAATTCTTTTAACAAATACGTTTTTCCAACCTGCCTTGCACCTTGCAACAAAAGCGGTTTGCGTTTTCTGGTTTTCTTCCAGTCGAGCAACTTTTTATATACTTTTCTTTCCATATTAAGTACAAAGATAAACATTTATCTGGGAAAAAATCAAAAAAATCAAATAAAAACCCACTTAAAAATCTGTAAATCGCGATAAAAACCCACTTAAAAGTCTTTGAAAACGCGGCAAAAAGCTCCAAAAGTAGCGCTGAGCCTTGATTTTGGCGATCTAAGCAGTGCGAAGATTGTATTTCTTCGCTTGAGCGAAGATTCTATCTTCGCTCACCCCTCCTCGACAGCGCCCACAGTCCCGCAAACGTCAATGCTCCGTTGATGATCAGCAGTTCAAATCCTACCTGGTAGCCGCCAAACCATTCTTTGCTGTTGCCGGCCAGAAAATAACACAGCACCGG
>CAYSCE010000443.1:0-2251 GCA_964429475.1 uncultured Bacteroidaceae bacterium
GTTTAATTAGGGGTGCAAATGTCCGATTTTTTTTTGAATTGACCAAATAATATCAGGACAGGATTGAAAATAAAACCAATAGACTTCTAAAAACAGGTCTGAGAGCGGTTTTTCAGATTTAACAGTTGCAGAATGTACTTGAATTAAGCGGATTGAAACAGCAATTACTTTGAATCCTTCTTTCGTTTAATGGTATGCTTGAATTTCAAAAGCGCGAGATTCAGTTCAACTGAAGTTTCAGTCTCACTTAAAGCCAGGTCATCATCAAGCATTTCGGCCAACAGCTTGCCGCTTTTCTGTATCAGATCGCTCTTTATGTTTTGTTCGATGGGCTGCGACAATTGCTGAATGTTGCGGGTAAGGTTTTTCAGTTTTGCAAAAGTCTCAATAATTGAAATAGTTGTCTTTGTCGCTCTATGTCCTTTCAGGATGGTGGCCAGCATATATAGCCCCTTTTCTGTGAATGCCTTCGGCAACACCCTGGTTTTGGACAAATTTGCGGTGGAAATTTTCCACCGCAAACCTCCGAACTCTTTGTCAGTCAATTCAATAATATACCCCTTCGGAAATTTATCCGGGTTGTTTTTTACTGCCTTATTAATGTCCCGGGTTTGAACCTCATAAAGCTCTGCCACATCAAAATCGAGAATGACCTTTGATCTTCTGATTTCGATGATTTTATTGCCGACAATATCGGGATTCAGTATGTTAATCATACATCTTAAAAACCATTATTCGCCCAACAATGCTTTGAGTGCCGATTTATAGGAATATGCCTCGCGCAGATCAGATTTGCTTAAGTATTCCAGCGCCTTTGTCCGATCGCCCTGCACCTCTGCAATAACAGCTAAATTGAACCATGCCTGATCACGAATCTGCTTGGATGCATCATTGGTAAGTGGTTGTACAGCACCATAGGGTTCCATTTTCAATCCTTCTTTCAAAAGCTTGAAAGCTCGCTTGAATTCAGGCGTTTTGCCAACATAAAATTCTCTTTTAATATCGTATTTCTTTGATAAGAAACGGTCCGCCTGACTGCGGCCTATATCTGAGCCCCAGTTGGAGATAATGGTACGCGAAGAACCCAGATTGGATTTCGCATCGCTGCGGGATGAACCTGTTGCACCAATGTCAATGTTCTGAGCATAGTCAACCGGCTTCAACACTTTGATTGCACCGTTTTCATCCTTATAAAAAACATTGATGGATGCTTCTGCCCTGCCCGACATTTTTGCGATAAACACAGGTTTTCCGTCAGCATCGGTTTCCGAAGATTCACTTACATCGCGCTTCAGATCAGTGAAAAAATACTCGACAACAAACAACATATCAGCATTCAAATCACCAAGTAATTTTTCAGCCTGGGCAGTATTCATCGGAAACGGCTCCCTGTGCTCGTTGCGGTCGTCGCCTTTGAATTGAACAACCTGCAGGGAGAATTGTCCGCTTTTGCCAAGGCTGTTCAGAAATGCGTCGCAGAGAGCATTGGAGCCATCGCGGGCAGCACCTTCGTATAAAAATTCTGTTTCGACATATGATTTGCTGCTCGCTTCCGATGCCACCATGTTCACGATGGCGACTTTCGGCAATGAGCCCGGAATGCGGATTTCGGGTGCCTGCTCGACACTGACTTCCAGTTTCTTAAAAGGTGAACAAGCTGACAGAATCAGACAGGCAACCGAAATTAAAATGGCATTCCGCATAATTTTTATTGATTAGAGTAATCCGTCGTTTTGATAAATTTCGAGCTGAACCGGATAGAAAGGATTAATGCTAATCGTCTTTCCGGAAGTTTTGTTGATCACTTCGCCGGTTTCAAAATTGACACTGATGACATCGCCGTCTTTAAGACCGAGTTCCTGCATCTGACCGGGTTTGTACGTCAGGATCGGCATGGCGGCGTTGATGGCGTTGCGTTCGTAAATGGCGCCGAACGATTCAGCAATGATACAAGAGATGCCCAGCGATTTGAAGCAATCCACTGCCTGCTGGCGCGAAGAGCCGGCTCCAAAGTTTTTCGTTGTCACAACAATGTCGGTCGGATTTGCACGTTTTGCGAAATCTTCATATCCTTTCAGGTTGTCGAACGAATACTGCCCCATTTCCTTAATGTCGGTAATGGTGAGGTAGCGGTTGTGGAAAATCATGTCGGTATCGATATCATCCTTTTCAATGAACCAGACTTTACCTTCAACCACATTGGGCTTCGCAATACGTTCTTTTGCCACAGCCTTGGCTGTATCGAACTTCC
>CAYSCE010000444.1:0-2238 GCA_964429475.1 uncultured Bacteroidaceae bacterium
GTTTGTAATTTTTTCAATTTCCTTAATATACTCAACCGGAGCTACATCGAGATATCCGAGTGAACCCAGCACAGTTTCATTGCTGTTGAGCAGCACTACCAGCGGAAAAATTCCATTCGGGTTAAAGCGTTCGGCCAACGATTCGTTTTGTTCCTGCAATACCTGCGGCAATCTGTTTTTCTTTTGTGCAGGAAAATCAAGACAAACGCAAACCACATTATTCTTTGCCCATTCGCTGAAACCGTCCTGAACAAATATTTGTTCCCGAAGCATAATGCAGGGCTTGCACCAATCCGATCCGCTGAATACCATCAGCAAGGGCTTGCCCGTTTCCTTTGACTGCGACAGCGCTGCAGCATAATCCTTTTGCCAGATTGCCGAATCGAGTTGGGTGATGGTTTGCGCTGATCCAACCATTACCAGAAAAAGCAAGGCCGTAAAAAAAGTTGTTTTCATAAAAGAAAAATCAAAAGTCGAAAAGGAGACAAAGATATTAAGTATTTCGTTACTTAAATATCACAACAAAGTACATATATGCAGATTTATAGATGTGTTAACAGCTTTACGCTTAACGTGATGTACTGCAATTCTTATAAGCAAAGCAAATCAGTCAACCATCATGATTGAATAAGGGGCATTTTCAATTCTGAAGCGGATTTCAGCACGCAGCAGGTCATTGGATGAATCAGGTAAACAGAACTGCTTTAGTTTTAGATTTATATCTGCGTTGGCTTTTAACTCCGCCAGATTAAACGAATTGAAAGTCAGCTCTTCGATGTCGAAATACTGTATGCTGGCATCTTTACCCGCTTTTGAAGCCATGTACAGGCTTATCTGCGGACGAAGGGCCGGGTTGCCCAATGCCCCTTCAACAGCTACATAATCTGCACCTTTCAATACGTAAGGGAAAGTGACATCCTTCAGCGTAAAATCGTTTCTGTCCTGTCGTGAAAACATCAGTTTGGTGGCTGCGGGAAGAAATATTTCAAGCTTCCGCCCGCTTTCATTTTCAGCGGATTCGAAACGAAATGAAACAGATGAATAAATACCCGAACTTATGGTAACGTCGCGCAGCGGGATTTCAAATGTATCGCCAGGTGTATTTGAAGATACGCTGTTGGAAAACAGAATCACCTGTGCGACATTCACTTTGTCCGGTGCTTTCTGATCATTTTGTTTCACATCCGATTTCGGCTTACATGCAGTCGACATAAGCAAAGCCGTCAAAAATAATACAGCAATTGATTTCATTTTAATGCTAGTCTTTTCGTGTTCCTTTCAGATCCATTTTAGTCATGTTCTCTTTTCCGCCGACATTGTTATACGCCTCGTACTTTCCTTCAAAGGTTTTATTGCTCGTGAATCTGATTCTATACTGAACACGTCCGAGCGCAGTTTTATCGGAATAATTTTTTGAAGAAATGACATAGTACTGACCTTCGCGTTTCACATCCATCAGATATTCAATTCCATCCAGTTTCAGATCGGGCAGTTGGGCTTTCTGACCTTTGAGTCCGGCAACCATATTGGCGCGTTCTTTCCGGTATTCATCGCCCGAGCCATAGAAATCGGCAAATTCGTCCATATATTGCAGCGATGCATCCAGCGTCATTTCCGTAACAGTGGCATCGAGTTTCCAGGTGCCCTCAAGCTTTGGCGAACCGATGGTAATTTCGACCACAGTTGTTTTTCCTTTACCAACCAATTTAAATTCAGCTGAAAATTCTTCGTCTTTTCCGGCAGGACCTTCAACGGTGGCCACAACTTCTTTCGGACTTCCGGCATCGAGGAACCCAAGTGTTGTACAGGTAAAATTCAGTACACCGTCTTTATCGGTCTCGCCTTTCCACAAATCTTTGTGTGTGCTGTTCGGCACTTTAAAATGAATGGGAATTTTACTTACATCCACGTCGGCATATTCTTCGCACCCGGGATCGACTTTTACAATGACTTTTATTGTATTGACCGTATTTAATTGTGCCGCAATGGCGCACAGTTTATCATACAGTTTTCCCTGCATCTCGAGCCGCAGATCTTTGGCAATCCGGTCCAGTGTCCCCGTCTGGTTCAGGGTATTTACAATCTGTGCATATTGTTCATTCGAAATATTGGTCTTCAATTCTTCGCTCAGATATCCGCCACCGGTTGATGCCGTATTCTTCATTACACGTTCCTGATATTCGGCAACCACCAGATCATTGTTCCAGAATTCCCATACATAATCGCGGATTACCTTGT
>CAYSCE010000445.1:0-2237 GCA_964429475.1 uncultured Bacteroidaceae bacterium
TGGCTACTCATCCACCGCAGATCCTGATCTTCATCAGGATGACACGGTGGATGAGGATAAAAACTTGTTATATAGACTCGTGGTCAAAATTATAATTCCCTTTGTTATTAATCAACCAATTTCAGATAGTCCTTCAGAAATGCGTAATCATCCGGAATTTGCGCTGAATCAAAATAAACCACTGAAAAAATCAATTTTCCTTGTTGCATTACAACCAGACAACTGCTTGCACCATACCTTAAGCAATGCTGCACCAGAAAACGGTTTTCGTTTGTTGTTGAATCTACATTTCTGAGAAATGAATCAGCAATCTGCGCAGGTATTCTCCCATTTCTGCTTCGCTTTGAATCAACAGTATTCTCTGCGAAATATTCTCCACCCTGCCGGCCGGTTATTCCGTATGAATATTTATAAATACCCGTGCCTCCATTAAATGAATACTGAATAATCTCATACGTTGAATCGGATGCTTGCATATTTAAATGAAAAGCTGCAGAATCATACAACATTTTGTTTGAAACAAATTGTATCCTGCTATAATAACCGGCATTGTCGTAAGTATGAAATTCACTGATTCCAAGTGTGTCGAAAGGCTTGTAGACGCGGTCTCGGGTCATGCTCCGAAAACAGCCCGCGAAAACCAATACCAGCAAAACACTTATTGTGAAAAATATTGTTTTCATTTCAAAAGTCTTTTACAGAAACGCGAATTGGCTGTTTAAATTGTTTTGTTTGTTAGATTTCGCTGACCAACCAATACCTTGTTTTTATTAAACTGCACATTGCTTCTGTCACTCTGAGCCCTGCTTCTGTCACACTGAGCGGAGTCGAAGTGTGAACAGGAGCATAGACCCCGGCGGCCGCAGATCGTGTTCAAGACTGTTCGCCGCTGTCTCCTTCCCTGCCCGCTGCGCAGCAGGCGGGGATACACCGAAAGTCGGTATCATGCAAAAAGCTATGAGAGCGGCACTCAGGATGACAGCGGAGTCGTGCGCGGCCGCGGGGCCTGCGGCTGGCGCTTCGCGTGGTTTTCGCATAGGGTGCGGGTTTCACGGGCATGGGTGTTTTGTCAGGATGCAGTGGCCGCGGCCGCATGAAAGCCGCGTACAACCGCTCCGTTTCAAAGGCTGCAAGCCGCGCGTAAATAAGCATTGCGCTCCAAAAGCGGCTTTCATGTAATGTCGGAATATGAATCGGGGATTTGTATTTACTGATACAAAGATGAAGAATAGAATGTTGCTTTAAATTTAATCTGTTGCAAAAATTATTTTACCATTTCATAATAACCATGATTATTTTTAAACAAATAACCTGGGAAAGTATCATCGTCGATTTTCAATGACTCTTCAAAACTGCCGGATTGGATATATTTAAAATTATTGAACTGAGTGGATTTTGCAAAAACCCCATCAGGAGATAATTCCAGATCTCCACTAACTAAAAAGAGAACCTTGCGAAAATACAGATATCCAACAGAATTTGATAGTGCAAAATTGCTGTAGAAATAATTTGCACCAACTAAACAATATACATTTGAGTCCCTTTCGTAAAATGAAATCATTATAACAATATTATTACCGACGAAATTTGAGTCTCCCCGCGAATATATAGTTATTAAAGAATCGAGTGTCTCCGAAAATTGTGGCGAAACGATTATTAATGAATCCAATTTACGCTTGCAGGTATCCGATGATATTATCGTATTATTGTTTGTGTTTACCACTTTCTTGATAAAAGTAATGTTTGCTTGTAACGCAAAGAGGACCGTTCCCGAAATCATAATAAACCTCATCATAAAATGATTTTAATTTTAAATAACCCGATGCATTGGTGTCCTGTTTTCCATAACTGCTGAGTTTTCAAAAAATGAGAACTAACAATTGCATCACAATATATGGCTTAGATAATATTCCTTAATAAAATGACCATCAATTCCCCACAATTTAACCCAAACAACTCTGTTTCCCGTTTCTCCGAGATATCCAACTTTCGCAATAAGAGTGTCTTTTTAATATCCATTCCATACACCCCATTTATTTCCGCGTACGATATTACCCTCAAAACAGACATTCGGTGGATAATGCTGGCGAAAAATAATACTGTCATTATTCAGATTCTTTGTTTCACAATACAATTCCTTTTTTTAAAATCCCTTGTGTTTACGCCTGCTTCTTTCATCAACTCAATATAAATTTTATCCCGCTTGCAGACCTACCTTCGGGTTTTGTTATACAACC
>CAYSCE010000446.1:0-2225 GCA_964429475.1 uncultured Bacteroidaceae bacterium
CCTGAAATTTGACGGCAACACCATTCTGAACGACTCCGCCAGTAGTTTTATGCTCATGATGAGCGAAATTGAAAAAGGTCACGGTGAAGCTTATAAGGTTATTCCTGCCGATGCAGCCATGTACATGTCCATCACTTTTGCCGACTACAGCGAACTGCATGCAAAACTGGAGAAAGAACATGGTGGTTCCGGAATGGACGAAAAGCTGAAAAACAACCTCTCGAAAATCTCTCAGTACTTTGGTATTGATCTCGAGAAAATGTTTTTCTCGTGGATCGGAAACGAAATTGCACTCGTGAAACTACCTCCTACTCCCAATGCCCGCGAAGACGACATGATTGCCGTGGTTCATACCAAAGATACCAAAGTGGCGCGTGCTGCGCTGGAGCTTCTGACCGGCAGATTAAACATCAAAACGCCGCTCGATCTGGGTAAAGCAGAGTATAAGGATGTGAAAATATATTACTTCGGAGTCAGTGGATTTTTTAAAATGTTTTTCGGAAAAATATTTTCGAAACTCGATCAACCCTACTTTATTTTCCTGGACGATTATGTGATTTTCAGCAATTCGCCCAGCTGCCTGATGGATATGATTGACGCCTGGGATGATAAACGGGTGCTGGCCAACGACGAGGCTTTCATGTCGTTCCGGAGCCAGTTTGACGAAGATGCAAATGTGTCGGTGTATCTGCAGGGTCCCTATATTTACAGCCACCTGTTTCATTATGCTCAGCCCGATCGGCGCGATGGAATCAAAAAAAGCCGCGATATACTGGCTTCGTTCCGGCGGATTGGTTTTCAGCTGAGCGCTACCAAAAAAGGACTTTTCAAAAACCGCATCATTATGGAACACGAGACCGATGCGCTGTTCAGATCCGAACTCGAAAAAATTGAAAACAACGCCGAAGATTTATATATTGATGAGTTCGATTCGTTGCTGGTAACCGAACTTCCGAAGGAATACGAAGATGGAAAAACATGTTATATCCATTACGAAAACGACACGTCGAAAGAAATTCGGGCCGAAGGCCGCATCATCGATCAGAAGCGCGAAGGCATGTGGCGCTATTATTACGAAAACGGCAATGAGTGGGGTACCATCATTTTCAACAACGATAAACCTGAAAAGGGCTTGCTCTATTACGATGATAAAAATGGCAGCAACAAAGCGCAGGTCGATTTTAAAAACGGGAAAATGCATGGCAGCTACCTCGAGTTTTATAAAAACGGGAAGCCCAAAGCCCGGATTGAATTTGTGGATAGCTTAAAATCAGGTCCGGCCTCGTTTTATTACGACTCGGGCAATATTATGATTGAAGGTGAATACAAAGAAGGTATGAAAACCGGCAAATGGCAACACTACACCGAAACCGGTGATCAGCTCGATAAAAAGAAATGGCAGATTAGCCTCGACAGTCTGCAAATGAATAAAAATAAATGAAACAATGTACACTTTTCTGATTGCAATTGTTGCCCTCGTTGTTGGGTATCTGCTGTACGGAATGCTCGTTGAAAAAATTTTTGGTGTTGATCCGTCCATTAAAACACCGGCAAATCGATTAACCGATGGTGTTGATTATGTGCCTATGCACTGGTCAAAGATTTTCCTTATTCAGTTTCTGAATATTGCCGGACTCGGGCCGATTTTTGGCGCTATCGCAGGTGCCATGTGGGGACCTTCGGCTTTTTTGTGGATTGTATTCGGCTCCATTTTCGGCGGTGCGGTTCACGATTTTTTGTCGGGCATGATGAGCGTAAGACTCGATGGCCTCAGCCTGCCCGAAATTATCGGTAAGTTTCTGGGCAAACCGGTCATGCAGTTTATGCGCATTTTCACCGTGCTGCTGATGATTCTGGTTGGCGCTGTTTTTATTATGGGGCCTGCCGGTATTCTTGCCAACCTCACACCCGATGAATTAAGTATTTTCAACTGGACAACAAGTCTTGATCTGACCTTCTGGGCCATCATTATTTTTATTTATTATTTTCTGGCCACCATGCTGCCCATCGATAAACTCATTGGCCGCATTTATCCCCTTTTTGGTTTTGCATTGCTTTTTATGGCGGTAGCCATTATCGGAGCCATATTGTTTGGCGGTTATGAAATTCCGGAACTGATCGGAAATCTGAATAACCAGCACATCAAAGGCGATAACATGCCCATTTTTCCGATGATGTTTATATCCATTGCCTGCGGAGCTATTTCGGGATTTCATGCCACACAG
>CAYSCE010000447.1:0-2223 GCA_964429475.1 uncultured Bacteroidaceae bacterium
ATTCGAACCCACGACCCGCAGCTTAGAAGGCTGCTGCTCTATCCAGCTGAGCTACGAGACCATTTAAAGGAGTGCAAAAATAAGCAAATTCTCTGAATCAGGGCTTATTCTGTTTACTTCATTTTGATGAAACTTGAATAAACATTCATTATTTATATGAATCATTATCCGCTTTCAAGGAAATGCCTGATGCAATTTGTGGAATTTACACTCCACACAAATAAATATCTTTTCATTATATACTATAGCGAATACTTTTACACCTCAAACATTTACAATCGTTAAACGCAGCAGGATTCATATGAAAAAACTTTATGCGCTGTTATTGAGCATTTTGCTTGCCTTACCGGCTTTATATGCTCAAAATCTCAATGTGCAGGGACAGGTTACTTCGGCCGAAGATGGTAAAGGGTTGCCTTTTGTTGCTGTTGGTGTCAAAGGCACAACTAAAGGTGTAAACTCAGACCTGGACGGCAACTATTATCTGACGGGCGTAAAAGCCACAGACTCGCTGGTTTTCAGTTATGTAGGATTTGAAACCAGAACCGAAGCTGTTGGTAGCCGTACAACCATCAATATTGTTTTAAATCCCACTGTTCAGCAACTCGAGGCGGTTGAAATTACCGCACTTGGTGTCACCCGTCAAAGCCGTGAAGTGGGATATGCCACTCAAAAGGTTGATGGTGAGGATCTTGTAAAGTCAAATACGTCAAATATCATCAGTGCTATTTCAGGAAAAACGGCCGGTGTGCAGGTATCGAACAGCAATGGAATTGATGGTGGAACAACACGTATTGTTATTCGTGGCAATAATAACTTCCTGACAACCAACCAGCCACTGATTGTGGTGGATGGAATTCCCATGGAAAACTCCGAAGGAATCGGTACCCGCGCTGGTAGTGACTGGGGATCGGCCATCAACAACCTGAACCCGGATGATATTGAAGAAATGGTTATTCTGCCAGGCGGCTCTGCATCAGCTCTTTATGGTTCGCGCGGGGCCAATGGGGTCATTCTCATTACTATGAAAAAAGGTAAAGCCCGCAAAGGAATCGGGGTGACTTACAGCGTAACAACCAAATTAACAACACCTTATCGCTTCAGAGAAGTGCAGAACAAATATGGTGGCGGAGCTCCGCTTACGCTGACGCCTCCCACATTTCCCGTGGACTCGGATGGAGTGGCCTATTATCAGACCCAGCAGCATACCGACAATCTGATTATCAATCAGGACGGTGATATTTCATCCACTTCGGCTGAATTTGGTTATTATGGCAGTGCCGTGTCGTGGGGCCCGGAAATGAATGGACAATCCATCCGCTGGTGGGATGGCACCATGCGCACATGGTCGCCACAGCCTGATAATCTGCGTCTTGCGTTTAAAAACGGTATAACAACCACACACAATATTGCACTTGAAGGTGGTACAGCCGATGCCAATACGCGTATTTCGCTCACCAGAACCGACAGCAAGCCCATTGTTGAAAACTGCGATTACAGCCAGACAACCATTAATACCAACTCCAATTTTACCATTTCGAAAAAAATCACAGCCAACGTTTCGATTCAGTATATTAAATATGAACGGTTGAACAGCCCGACTTTGGGTGAATCGGAAAATTCATTTTCAAAGGCATTTTTATACTGTTATCCACGCAGTTATCAGGGCGAAGACATGGAAAATTACGAAAATGAAGATGGCTCGAGAGTCGACCGCGATAATTACCCTTATGCCTATATTGATCCGTATTTGTGGTGGAGCTATTATAACAACAACACCAATCTAGACCGCAATAAATTCATTGGCGGCGTTTCGCTGAATTATACAATCAATGACTGGCTCAATGCAACAGGCCGCACAGGTATCGATTACGGTCTTGATGAGTGGGAGGTTAAAAACAAACCCATTGATACTGAAGGATTGCTCTATGGATATTACAGCAAAACCATGGATAAGGCGCAGACCAACAACAGTGAGTTTTTGCTTACAGCGCATAAAGACAGCATTTTAAGTTCGGATTTCAATGCACGTTTCAGTGTTGGTGCCGCCACCTATCAGCAAAACAATCATGGTATGTCGGGACATTCGGGAAACTGGTATTATCCGAACATGTATTCTTTTGCCAATTATACCGGCGATGTTGATGATCCGCAGTTTAATTATCCCAGCACTGTAAGAGCTACTGAATCGATCTGGAGACGTAAGACAAATTCAATTTTCGC
>CAYSCE010000448.1:0-2214 GCA_964429475.1 uncultured Bacteroidaceae bacterium
TTCCGGTGCCCAGTGGAGCAGCGCGGTCGCTGTCTTTAATAATGGCAATTTTTACCGGATTGAAACCTTCCTTGAAATAGGGTCCAACCGGAGTGGCAAATACAATGAACATATATTCATTGGCTGGCTTTACACCAACTTCGGCACCTGAACCAAACAACAGCGGACGGATATACAGCGATGCTCCGGTTCCGTAAGGAGGCAGATAATCGATGTTTTCAAGAACGACGGCTTTAATGCATTCGAAAAACAGGTCTTCGGGCACTTCGGCCATCAGAATTCCCTGTGCACTGCGTGCCAGACGTTTTGCGTTTTCGTCCCAACGGAACAGGCGTACATCGCCGTTCTTTCCCCGATAAGCTTTCATTCCTTCAAAAGCTTCCTGCCCGTAATGCAGTGCTGTTGCGGCTATGTGAATATTCATATATTCAGAGTCCGTTATTTCGGGTTTCGACCAGGCGCCGTTTTTATAATAGCACCGGACGTTTTTTGCTGTCTTTTGATATCCAAAAGGCAATTTTGACCATTCTATATTTTCCATATCAGTGAGTTATAGATTCGCTGCTAAAGTACATATTAATTCATAATCAGCGCATTTGAACAGTAAATATTATTTCAAATGAAAGGTTGATGCAAATCAATGAATTGCAAAGAAGAAAAAGTAAGGAATAATAAGCTGGGGCTAGTGTATTAGGCTGCGCGTCGCAGTAGTCGCAGGTGTCCCGGTAATGGAAATAATCAGCCTTTTTACTCTGCCAGCGAAAAACTCACCATCAAGGTTTCTAACTTTTTCTTCAGCACATAGGCATTGCCAGCGTAATTATTTACGATAACACAAAATGCCATCATTTCATTTTTCTGATTGGGGACATAGCCGGCAAAGGCGCGGACAGTTTTCATGTAACCGCTTTTGGCTCTGAGCTTGCCTTTTACGTTGGTGCCATTGAACATGGATTTAAGTGTTCCGGTTTCACCAGCCACTGGTAGCGATGCATATAGTGTTTCAAACCAGGGTTCGGAGCGTATGTTCATCAGAAACGAAGCCATGGCTGCGGGTGCTACTTTATTGGCTTTCGATAATCCGCTGCCATCGAATAATTTCATTCCGGCGGGGTCGACATTGCTTTCATCAAACAGTTCATACACCGCTTTCAGTCCGCATTCCCACGATCCGCTTCCGTATTTTTTCAGACCCGCCATTTTCAGACAGGTCTCGGCTGATGCATTATAGCTTTTAGTGTTGGTGTACTGAATAATTTCGCCCAAAGGTTTTGAATAATAAGTCAATATAGGAATTCCGCACTCGGTGCTGTTTTGATAAGATCCAATACATTTTCCGCTGATGCTGATTCCTTTTTTATCAAGAAGTGTTTTTAAAGCGACAACAAATCCCAGTGCCGGATCGGGCGATGATCCATACACTTCGACATTGCTTTTACCGGGCGGCAATGTTCCGTCAATCATGCGCGAAAAATCAAAGGGATTGCCCCAGATTATACTGTTATCGGAGGTGCCGCTGCGACCTGAAGTTGTTTTATTGTCGAGTACAAAATTTTCAAACGGCGGAAACACTGATTTGAATGTTGTTTTGGCGCCGGCAGTAGCGGGTGTGTTAAAAGAAAGCGTAATGGCGTTGCCATCCCATATAAGGCCTGCAGTGCCGGCTCCGTAATAATTGCCACGGTCATCTTCGGGATAAGTGTCCGGAATGATGAGCGAATCAAAAATACCGGCGAATCCGATCAGATTTCCATCAATACTTTTAATACCGCTCCGGTGCAGGGCTGCAGACAATGAATCAATAAAACGCTCTTTGCCAAAGATTGAAAATCCGATGGTGGGATCGGCTCCGCCCAAAATATTCAGATTGCCATGCAGCACGCTGTCAGCGCCGATTTTGCCATCAATATAAACGCGGGTTACAAAGTGAAAAGTATCGCTCAGCGCATCCAGTGCAGCAGACGTGGATGTCAGTTTTACGATGGAAGCAGGAATAAATAAACTATCGGCGTTGTATTGTTCAATAATTTTTTTCTGATCGCAGTTTATCACAATCATTCCCCAGTTGCTTTGATTCAGCTGCGGGTCGTTTTTCAGATCGCTCAGGGCTTTATTTAATTCCCCATTCTGACATAATAAGCCCGATGAAATAAAGATAAAAAAAAATGCGAAAACGAAAAATTTATTCATTTTTTTTCATTTTTCCTCGTAAAA
>CAYSCE010000449.1:0-2213 GCA_964429475.1 uncultured Bacteroidaceae bacterium
CCTGTGTGTGTGGATTAAAAGGTCGGGTCTGGTTATCGCCATTTTACTGGGCTACAGCATTATTGTTGAACCAATCATCACGTATTATATTGCTGATATTCCGGGCAACTTTTTTCCAATGCGCGTCATGTCGAAAATGATTCCCAATCCGTTCGGCGAGCTGGTCGGAATGAATACCGGACAGGAAAATTTTCCGATGTATATTATCGTGAGTTTTGTGTATTGTGCTCTCTTCATCAGCGGCATTCACTGGTTTCTGAAGAAGGGATATGTCCGGAAATAATGCACACTACGCATGAGGCATGCGGCATGAGGCATGCGGCATGAGGCATGCGGTTTGAGGCATGCGGCTACTGATAGATGACTACACCGACGCTTCGGTCGGCGCTTTCAGCTGACTACTGATCCGCCGCTACGCCGCGGCGTAGGACTGACTACTGAAAGCTGAAAACTGATTACTCAACATTATCTGTCACTTTTCCTTCAGCAAACCACAACGTTCGTGAGGGGAATTTTTCCATCACCAGCATATCGTGTGTGGCCATCAGAATGGCTTTGCCCGATTTCTTCAACTCTCATCGTTATGGCTGTTCATCATCTGGTATTCCTGGAATTTTTAGCCATCCGGTATCCGGAGCAACAGCATCCGGATTTGCCCAATAATCTTCTATCATCTCAGCGTTTTCGGGATTACCTTTTTCAAACTTGATGAAATACTTACGACCGACAGGATTTGGATCCCCGAATGCTGGAAAATTTTTCACAAAATCAGTCGAATATACTCTGTATTTAACTTTATATGAAGTGCCATTTAAAGAGTGGATTTTTTTTACAACTATCCCAATAGTGTATCTGGCATCTTCATTTCTATTTGACTTCATTACTATAGATGACACTAATGCAAAAATAAATGCTACAAGTAGCAATAAACCAAGGAAAATTGCACTTTTTCTTTTCATCTGGATAGCAAATTGTTTAATACACCTAACCCAAATCAAAGGTTATATTTAATCATTTTTTATATGATACGAATAAGCATGGGCGCACGTCTATGACGCGTGACCATTACCTACTCTTTATTATCTGTCACTTTTCCATCGGCAAACCACAACGTTCGTGAGGGGAATTTTTCCATCACCAGCATATCGTGTGTGGCCATCAGAATGGCTTTGCCTGATTTCTTCAACTCGACCAGCGTATTCAAAACTTCTTCGGACGACTGTGGATCGAGGTTTCCGGTGGGTTCGTCCACCAGCAGCAATTCGGGATCGTTGAGCAAAGCGCGTGCGATCACCACTTTTTGTTGTTCGCCCCCCGAGAGTTGATGCGGCATTTTATCTATTTTGTGTCCCAGTCCGACCACAGCCAGCACATGTTCAATGCGCGAATCCATGGCCTCGCGGTCTTTCCAGCCTGTAGCCTGCAACACAAAAAGTAAATTGTCTTTTACGTTGCGGTCGGTCAGTAACTGAAAATCCTGAAAGACCATACCCATTTTCCGCCTCAGTTGCGGGATATCGCGCGTGCGGATGGCAGCCAGATCGAAACCCAGTACTGTACCCATGGTGCCTTCGAAAGGAATGTCGGCGTACAACATTTTCATGACACTTGATTTTCCGGAACCTGTGCGACCCAGAAAATAAACAAACTCCCCTGCTCCGATCCGGAACGATACATTTTCCAGAATCAGATTGTCGCCATGACGTACAACTGCATTTTCAACAGTGATCAGGTTTTTCAGCTCTTTTGCCGGCTGCTGCGGAGTTTCAAGAATCTCGTCCATGTTGCTTGCTTTTAATGCAAAAGTAATACTTTTTGGAAACCGTTCAGGGAACAATGAAATACGACTTTATTCTGCGAGTAAGCAGAACTCAAACAAAACATGGCTATGCACGATTAAATCATCTGCAACAGATCGTAATTGAAAAGACGCCACGCCTGGTGTCATCCTGATTGCGATAGCTATCGCAACGTTTCAGGATCTATCAGGCGTGGCTCATCATCCACCGCAGATACTGAAATGAATTCAGCATGACACGGTGGATGATGATTTTGTAATTCGCGGAGAAAAAAGCGGCCCTACAGCATTTCATATTTTACAAGCCCGAATCAACAGATACGAATCGCATTTCATCTGCGTTTTACTGTGCCGGCGAGTTATCAACAATAAATCATTCAAAACTAAACTTGTAGATTTCGTAAAATCCTG
Source organism: uncultured Bacteroidaceae bacterium (assembly GCA_964429475.1). Lineage (GTDB taxonomy): Bacteria > Bacteroidota > Bacteroidia > Bacteroidales > DTU049 > GWF2-43-63. The sequence continues at coordinate 2,210 of CAYSCE010000449.1, forward strand.
TTTT
>CAYSCE010000450.1:0-2199 GCA_964429475.1 uncultured Bacteroidaceae bacterium
TAACTGCAACAGGCAGTCGGGCAGGTTAAAACACCTCTTCTGGTCTTTGGATTTTAAACGGATGAAATAGCTTCAGCCTGCGACTGAAGCCATTTCCACGGAGTTGTTCGGGCACTGAACCAGTCAATGATTATTACGCAGTAATAATTGTTGACAACAGTGTAATCGGGAAGGGGCCGCTGAGGAATTTGAATTTATTCCGTGTAATCAGTGAAATCCGTGGACCATGTATTAGAATTCGATTGTTGGGAAGGTTAGTTCAGGTTAGTCGCTTTTTGTCCACGGATTACACAGAACACACGGATTCGCCTGCAAGTTTAACTGCAACAGGCAGTCGGGCAGGTTAAAACACCTCTTCTGGTCTTTGGATTTTGAACGGATGAAATAGCTTCAGCCTGCGACTGAAGCCATTTCCACGGAGTTGTTCTGGCACTGAACCAGTCAATGATTATTACGCAGTAATAATTGTTGACAACAGTGCAATCTTGTAGGGGCCGCTGAGGAATTTGAATTTATTCCGTGTAATCAGTGTAATCCGTGGATCATCTTTTCAAATACATTTTCAAAAATATATCAAAGATTATTACCGATGCACAGAAACTTTTTTTGAATGAAACCGGATTTTTTTTTACATTTGCGCAAATCAATGCCCGTGGCCGATTCATTAGTCATTATACCTACCTACAACGAGAAGGAAAATATTGAAAATATTATCCGCAAAGTCTTTTCACTCGAAAAAGACTTTCATATTCTCATCATCGAGGATAATTCCCCCGATGGAACTGCCGATATTGTAAAAGGTTTAATGCCCGAATTCAAAGACCGCCTGCACATCGAAGAACGTAAAGGCAAACTCGGTCTGGGCACCGCTTATATTCACGGTTTCAAATGGGCACTCGCTCATGGCTATGAATATATTTTCGAAATGGATGCCGACTTCAGCCACAATCCCGATGACCTCATCCGCCTGTATAAAGCCTGCCACGACGACGGCTACGATATGTCGGTCGGCTCGCGCTACATCACCGGCGTGAATGTCGTCAACTGGCCGATGGGCCGCGTGCTGCTCAGCTACTACGCTTCGGCCTATGTGCGCTTTATTACCCGCATGAAAGTACGCGACACCACCGCAGGCTTTGTTTGCTACACACGGCGCGTGCTCGAAGCCATCCGCTTCGAAAAAATTTCCTTCCTCGGTTACGCCTTTCAGATTGAAATGAAATATACGGTGCACAAACTTGGTTTCAGCATCAAGGAAGTCCCGATTATCTTTACAGACCGCACCCTGGGCCAGTCCAAGATGACCAAAGGCATTGTGCGCGAAGCTTTTTTCGGTGTCATTCAGTTACGCCTGCGCAACACAAAGCGCCGTCATAAAAAACAGTAATGGAATCTTATCACATCTTCAACGCCCGGATCGTCAACGAAAGCAGGATCTTTGAGGGCGAAGTCTTTATTTCCGGCGGATTGATCAAAAAAATCAACGAAGAAAAAAATTCCAAAACTCCCGCCGGCTATACGGCCATCGATGCCAAAGGACAATATCTGTTGCCGGGTGTCATCGACGATCAGGTGCATTTCCGCCAGCCGGGCATGGAAGAAAAAGCCACCATATACTCCGAAAGCCGCGCTGCTGTTGCCGGTGGCGTGACGTCGTACATGGAAATGCCCAACACCAAACCGCCCACACTTACACAGGATCTGCTCGAAGCCAAATATAAAATCGCTTCGAAAGATTCGCTCGCCAATTACAGTTTTTACATGGGCGTGTCGAACGACAACATCGAAGATGTGCTGAAAACGCCGCTGGATACCGTTTGCGGAATAAAAATATTTCTTGGCTCGTCCACCGGAAATCTGTTGGTGGACAATACAAAAACCATTGAAAAACTTTTTGCCGAAACACCGCACATCATTGCGGCACATTGCGAAGACGAAGAAACGATCAAACGAAACACCGAATCGTTCAAAGACTTTTTCGGCGACGAAATCAGTGCTTCGGTGCATCCTGCCATACGCAGTGCCGAAGCCTGCTTCAAATCTTCGTCGTACGCGGTGGCACTGGCGCGCAAAAAGAAAACACGACTGCATGTTTTTCATGTGTCAACAGCTAAGGAACTTGAATTATTCGATGCCGGAATGCCGCTTGAAAAGAAGCGCATCACCGCCGAAGTCTGTGTGCATCATCTGTGGTTTACC
>CAYSCE010000451.1:0-2194 GCA_964429475.1 uncultured Bacteroidaceae bacterium
CCGCATCAATACAGCGTTTCGGCGTACAACATTTCTCAGACTTGTATTAATTATTTTGGACAAATTATGGGAATCATAAAAATGTTAATTGTGGTATTATGCTCATGCATCCTGGTTTCGCAATTCAATTTTATTAACGATTTTCAGATTGTTTATTCATACGAACAACTCTTTATTTAACACTAAATGCTTTTCGCGATGATTGAAAAATTTATTTAATCTGTGCATTAAACGGCTGTTGCGTCAGCTTGATTTATCAGTTTTTTTAGGATTTTTTGCGGATTTTTGAAGTATAGGTCCCCGACATTTTAGCCCTGCCTGATGCAGAGCAAACTCTGTTTGTGTTGGCTGATAAGGCAGAATTTCTGACGTTGAATTCCACCATTGGTCGGACAAGCTGTCGGAAAGTGCGTCTATGCGTGACAATAATCCTCAAAGGAGTTTTACTTAAAATCACGTTAAACGTGATAAACCGACACAAACACTTTGTACTTTGCGTTCTTTTCCCTTTTGTCCCTTCGGCAAGCTCAGGACAGAGCTTTTTCCTTTTATCTCTTTCCTTTTATCTCTTTCCTTTTATCTTTTTCCTTTTATCTTTTATCTTTGCTCTATGATACCCAATTTATCAGAAACCATCTGTGCCATTGCTACCCCACCCGGAACCGGCGCCATCGCTGTTGTCCGGCTCAGCGGCCCAAGGTCGCATGCCATACTCGAAAGCATTTTCAGCCCCGCGAAAAAAGCTGATTCTTTTCCCGAACTGCGACACAGCTACTACGGCGAAATCGTTGACGGAAACGAAGTGATCGACGACGCCATCGTGTTGTTTTATAAGAATCCGGGCTCCTACACCGGCGAAGACGCAGCCGAGATTTCATGTCATGGTTCGTTGTTTATTCAAAATCGCCTGTTACAATTACTCATCAGCAAAGGCGCACGCATGGCCGAACCCGGCGAATTTTCGTTGCGCGCTTTTGTGAATGGCAAAATGGATCTGCTTCAGGCCGAAGCAGTCGATGATATCATCCGCAGCCGCACAGGCGCTGCACACAAACTGGCTGTAAAGCAGATGCGCGGCGATTATTCAAAAAAACTGAGCGAACTGCGCAAACAGCTGGTTGATCTTACAGCTCTGATGGAGCTCGAAATCGACTTCTCGGAAGAAGATGTCGAATTTGCCGACCGCAGTCGCCTGCGCGAAACCTGCGCTGCACTTGTCAATGAAGTCTCTTTGCTGGCAGACTCATTCAAAGCCGGCAATGTACTGAAACACGGCATTCCGGTGGCCATTGTCGGCGAACCGAATGTGGGTAAATCAACCTTGCTGAATAAAATTCTGCGCGAGGAACGCTCGATTGTGAGCGACATTCCGGGCACTACACGCGATTTTATTGAAGACACGTTGACTGTTGGAAACAATACTTTTCGCTTCATCGATACCGCCGGATTGCGCACTACAACTGACTCCATCGAATCGGCCGGCGTTGAACGCACTTTGGTAAAAACATCGGAAGCATCGGTTGTTCTGTTGCTTTTCGATGCATCCGATTGCGAAGAAGACCGCATTCAGAGCGGCATTGAAGAATTGAAAAACCGCATTGAAGATTTTGACGATAAGAAATTAATTCTGGTTATCAATAAAATTGATTTGCTGGTGAATGCGCCTAAGCATTTGCGCGAGCTGCTTGAATACGACGTTGTTTTTATTTCAGCCAAACGCGATGAGAACATCAGCGAACTGATGGAAAAGCTGACCAATGCTGTCAGTATATCGGACAACACGCCGGATATTGTTCTCACGAACGTGCGGCATTATGAGGCTTTCAGTGTTATCGGCTCGTTGCTGCAGCAAGCCATCGCTCATATCGACGCGGGCATGCCGCAGGATCTGACCTCCAGCTTTCTGCATCAGGCGCTGCATCACATTGGTCTCATCACCGGCGAAGTCTCGAACGAAGATGTGCTGGATTCGATTTTCCGGAATTTCTGTATCGGGAAGTAGTAAGGCCACAAAGGCACGAAGACCCTGTGATTTTTGAATTACGATTTTTGAAATACGATTTTTGAATTATGATTTTTGATCTGATTTTGATCTGATTTTTGATCTATGTCGCGATAGCTATCGCGATTTGATCTGGAGGACAAATGTGGCCACCAGGGCACGGAGACATAAAAAATGAATATTGAACCTGTC
>CAYSCE010000452.1:0-2190 GCA_964429475.1 uncultured Bacteroidaceae bacterium
AAAACAGACCCCGGACCATGGCCCGGGGAAATGTCTATACTAATGTTGGTGCTTTTTTGAAGGGTGTCGGAATTCTCTGCCGGGACAATATTGTTGCAGACAAAAAAAATGATAATGATGCAAAGTAATTTCTGCATAATGCAAATACTTTACATGAATGCTTTTATCTGTTTGAAATATTCGTCTTTGTTTGTCGTGAAAGTGGCAGCATGATCCGATTCCTTTACAACATAGGTGGAGGTGATTGAACCTCTGATTTTGGAAATTTTCTTAACCATATCATCGTTGTAGATGGGATCAAGTTTTCCGTAAATAATCAGAATACCGGCAAGCGATGCGCCTTTGGCTTCGAGTGCATACATGGGTTCGAGCTGATTTTTATCGAAGCCAAGCGGAAGTTTTACTTCGGTGCCGGTAGCTGTTTTGATGGCTTTCTGCACATCGTCGAGGGTGGAGTAGGGCGAGTCGGCAATGATTTTAAAAATCTCGCTGCAGCGTGTAGCGCCGATGGCCAGTGATAATGAAGCTCCGATGCCTTGTCCGTACAATGAAACGTTGCGGCATTTTGAATGATATTTTTTTACATAATCAATGGCTGCATTCACATCGAGAGCAAACTGCGTGTAGATGTAGAAGCTGGGATTGATGTTGAAAGCGTCGCTCTGGCCGTATCCGCGGTAATCATACGTCAGCACGTTGTATCCGAGTGACACAAAATTGGTGGCGATTTCAATCAGGTCGGCCATGTTGCCATCGCCATCATCGCTGAGAATGATCATTTTGTAGGACTCTTCGGCAGGATGAAACAACCAGCCTTTGAGGTTCAGATTGTCGGATGTTTTAAAGGTGACTTCTTCGTAATTGAGACCATAATCGGCCGGGGTAGTGGCATAAGTGAGCGAAGGATCCAGAGCCGATGCCCACATGGAGGAAAACAGAATTGCGATGAACAGGAAGCTTCTCATAGGTATTGAATTTTAATTTTTTACGACGGGCGGGTGCTTATAAAAAACTATGCCGCGATTAAGCATCGAGGTATTGACGGCCTTCGTTTTTTAAATAAATAAGTGCTTTGTGAAGAACGCCTTCTTTCATTTTAAGCGACTCTTCAAATATGGCCGTACTCAGGTCAATGGCGGTGGCATCGGCTGGCATGGCCGATCCGGCTGTATTGATCAGGCGGATAACATCTTCTTTGGCATTTTTGACCATGTCCCAGGCCTGATTGGAAATATACACCTGTTGCGACAGGTTGTGTTCGAATTCCATGCGGATGGTTTGCAGTAACTGTGATTGCAGCTGGCGCGAGGTCATGTCGGGCTGGTTCATGCGGATCACAATGCTTTCGGGGTTGATGCGTTCGAGAAACAACGCCAGTCGTTCGTAGGCCTGCAGCCGTATAGGCAATGAAATGCGCTTCTGCTCAAACTTTGCATCGAGAATTTTTTTCTTTTGTTCGTTTTCGAGATAGGCTTTCAATACAAAAAATGCAGTAAGAAATACCATAAGTGCAGGCAATACAATTTTCGCTAAATCAAGGGCAAATTCCATGTTGTTTCTATTTAAGGCAAAAATAAATAATTATTTGATGTGAGAATGTGAAAATATGGAAATGTGTGATTAGGCATAAGGCGTCAGGCAATAGTCGTCAGGCGACAGGCATCAGGCGGCAGGCGACAGGCGTCAGGCAATAGGCAACAGAATATGATTTAGCTTCGCTCTCGCTCAGTTCACTCGCTCTGTATTCGGCGACAGGCACAACGCACAGGGCACAACGCGCAGGGCATGCGGTCCCGCTCCGCCGCGGCGGACGCTGGGATAAACTTCGGGCATGAGGCATGACGAGACTTTCGCTCTCGCACTGTTCACTCGCTCTGTATTCGGCGACAGGCATCAGGCGGCAGGCATCAGGCAATAGGCGACAGAATATGATTTAGCTTCGCTCTCGCTCAGTTCACTCGCTCTGTATTCGGCGACAGGCACAACGCACAGGGCACAACGCGCAGGGCATGCGGTCCCGCTCCGCCGCGGCGGACGCTGGGATAAACTTCGGGCATGAGGCATGACGAGACTTTCGCTCTCGCACTGTTCACTCGCTCTGTGTTAGGCATAGGGCAAGCGGCATAGGGCACATCCCCGACGCTGTCGGTCGGGACTTTCAGTACTGACGCTTGCGGTCAGCACTTTCAG
>CAYSCE010000453.1:0-2175 GCA_964429475.1 uncultured Bacteroidaceae bacterium
AAGAAATACTGCTAACCTTTTCATTTTCAATTTGATTGTAAAGGCAGTGAATGTTATTTAACTGGAATTATATGCTTTTTAGTGTTTGCGTTCGGTCGTAAAAATGACCAGTTGTTCCAGGGCATGTCGCGAGGGGCTTTCGGGGAACGAGAGGAGCAGGTCAAGGGCTTTCTGGCGGTATTCTATCATTTTGCCTGTAGCGTATTCAATGCCGCCGCTATCGTTCACTTTCCTGATGAGCTCGGCTACTTTTCCGGGTTCGTCGTTATGATTTCTAACGATGTTTTTAGCCTTTCGTTTTTCGTCCCACGAAACATTGTTCAGCATGTAAATCAGCGGCAAAGTCATCTTTTTTTCCTTAATGTCGATGCCATGAGGTTTGCCGGTATTCAGGTTTTTTTCGTAGTCAAACAGGTCGTCTTTGATCTGGAAAGCTATACCGACATACTCTCCGAACAGATACATTTTAGCCAACGTTTGCTTGTCGGCTTTGACTGATTCAGCACCAGCAGCACAGCATGATGCGATGAGCGAAGCGGTTTTTTTCCTGATAATCTCGAAATATACAGGTTCTTCAATGTCGAGATGCCGCGCTTTTTCAATTTGCAGCAGTTCTCCTTCACTCATCTCACGCGTTGCATTCGAAACAATTTTAAGTAATTGAAATTCATCGTTTTCGAGGGCCAGCAACAAGCCTTTCGACAGCAGGAAATCACCGATAAGTACAGCTATTTTGTTTTTCCACAATGCGTTGAGCGAAAAGAAGCCCCGGCGTTCGTTTGAATCATCAACAACATCGTCGTGGATGAGTGTGGCTGTATGTAACAGCTCGATCAGGGATGCGGCGTGATAGGTGCTCTGGTTTACTTCGCCGCAAACCTGGGCTGAGAGGAACACAAACATTGGCCGCATTTGTTTCCCTTTTCGCCGGATGATGTATCGGGTGATGGTATTGATAAGCGGCACAGGGCTTTTCATCGAACTGCGGAAATGCTTCTCAAATTCATCAATGTGCTGTGCAATAGGGGATTTTATCTCGTCGAGAGTAATCATTCAGGAATTAATTGATGCGTAAAAGTAACGATTATTTTATTCGCGGTATTATAGCAAATAAGCGGTCAGCAGGCTAAAATACTGACGAATAACAGCAATTCAGCACGAATGTTTCATGGTGCCGATAATAACTGATTTCGAAGAAAAGTACCTTTGCTAAAAATTTTACTATGTCGGGATTCCTGTTTGATGAGATCGTTTTTGGCCCCGTTAAAAGCCGAAGGTTTGGTATTTCGCTGGGTATCAATTTACTGCCACTTGATTCAAAACTTTGTTCTTACGATTGTATATACTGCGAATGTGGCCTTACCGGACATAAAGCAGGGCATAAGCCGGTGCTTTTCACAGCAGCTGAAATTAAAAATTCGCTGCAGCAACGATTTGAAGCACTGTCGGAGGAGTCGCTGGCTCCCGATAATATCACTTTTGCCGGCAACGGAGAACCGACACTGCATCCTGAGTTTGCCACGATCATTGATGATACGATCGTGCTGCGTAACCGGTATTTCCCGCAGGCGAAGATTACAGTGCTCTCGAATGCAACCATGCTTAACCGCCCGGCAGTTGTTGAAGCCCTAAAAAAAATCGAAAATAACGTGCTTAAACTTGATGCCGGAACCAACGAAACTTTCAGGGCTATTAACAGGCCGTTAAGCCCGGTCACTCTTGAAGAAGTTGTGAAACGGCTGATGGCCTTCAGGGGTGATCTTACAATTCAGACGTTATTTCTTCGCGGAACAATAGGCGATAAACACATTGATAATACCACCGATCAGGAAGTGAACCTGTGGCTTGAACACATTACACGTATCAGGCCTGCACTGGTAATGCTCTATCCCATCGACCGCCGCACGCCTTTTGCAACATTGGAGAAAGTAAGTGAAAACGAATTGAAGGCTCTGGCTGAAAAAGTTAAATCTATAGGCCTGAAAGCAGAAGTCTTTTATTGAAAATTCCCGATCATTAACGGACTTATTTAATGGTAATAATTTTTGCAGACAGAAGGTTGCAAAATCTTCATTAACTTTACACAAACGTTGCGAACATGCTGGAGTATGAGCCGAAAGTACTCATTGCTTTTGCCGAGACACTAAGCGGTAATACAGAGATTTTCAACTGGTT
>CAYSCE010000454.1:0-2167 GCA_964429475.1 uncultured Bacteroidaceae bacterium
CTTTGTCTACATCCGCTTTTTCGACAGGCGAAATCACTTTGGCTAAAACAATAGCCGTTATTCCAAGCAATAAAACACCCATGCAAACCTGCAGAAAGAGACTAATCTTCCTGTGTTTTGGTTGACTGTTTTGATCAATATTTTTTGTTGGGTTAGACACCAACTTTCCTTCGAAAACAGGAACATTTGTGCCCTGAACTTGCATTTCGGATACTTCTGCTATGGGCTTGTTTTGTCTATTTGAGTTTGAATCGTCCTCAGATGTTTTTTCAACAACTGTTCCTGTAATATATTCCTGAGCAGGCTTTGGAAATAAAGTACCGATCCCTTCAACTTTCCCAATATGAATCAGATAGCATGAGAAATTATCGCGGGAGTGTTCGCTGCATAAAGAAAAAATGGCGTTGATTGCACTGATGGCATCAGCTTCGGATGTAAGTAAATTTTCCAGGGTGTTATCATCAACACTTTCAAGAATGCCATCGGTACACAAAAAGAACCAATCACCTGATTGAACATCGGTCTGATGTACAATATCGGGTTGTGTGTTTCGACTGTTTCCCTGCATGGCTCTGGTAATCTGATTCCGCTGTGGATGCGTTTTTGCAGCTTCAGGAGTAATAATCTTGTTGCGGACCAACTCGGCCACAAATGAATGATCCTCGGTTTTGAAAATGATTTTCCCATTGCGGATCTGATACACACGACTGTCGCCACACCATGCCATAGTTGCTCCCTTTTCATTCAGCGAAAGCAATGTAAGTGTTGTTGCCATGCCTGCCGCCGCCGGATGCAGATCAAGATATTGATCGATTTTACTCTGTGCATATTGAAAAGCAGAGAGAATAAATGTTGCATTCATGTCGTCACTTCGATGCGCGTCGAAATATTCAGGAATAGCTGTAGATACAATTTCGCTGGCTATTTCTCCTTTTTCGGCTCCTCCAACACCATCGCAAACCAGAAACAGATTTGATTGCGCTGTTGCATTTCCATGAGCAGGGAAGATATTATCTTCGTTGTTTTCACGCTTTCCCTGCTGATGAAGCGCCTGAATCTGACGAATTTCAAATTTCATATTTTGTTAGTTTTTTGATTTCAAAAAATGATCGTTTTTAAAAACGCTGAACTTTTTACTTTTTCTTCGGCTTCTTCTTTGTTCTCAACCGATTGAGAAGACTTGAAAACAATTTTGGTTCTGCCAGCCTGAATCACATCCCCGTCTATTATCGGATGCTTGATTCCCTGAGGAACTTTCTTGTTTCTGTCGGCATTTAAAACAATACTGTTAGTTGCGCTTTCATCTGCTATCAAAAATGTCCAATTTCCCTGCTGTGTCATGCAAGCAGAAATTGAAAAATGCACCTGAGCCATGAATGAGTCTTTGGTCTGTATGCGAAAAAAACGTTCTTGTTTAATTGCAGAATCTCCGCGCCCAATCATATTTTTTCCCGGAAGCAATGTGTATGACTGAGTTCTTGTTCTTTCATCGTGTACCACCAACCATCCCGGTATTTCATGAAAAGGGATCACATGGCTGTTTACATGGTATATACTGACATTATCACACTTTGGGCAACGATACTGGATGGAAATACCAGTATAATCGGCCGGTATATCAATCCGAAGCTGAGCATTACAACGGCTGCATAAAACATCCATATTGTTGCTTTTTAAAGGTTTATAATATTACCGTTTTTGAGTAGTCTCGGACAATCACCGTCTTTTCCGCTTCAGTTTTGTTTTTAACCGTTGCAGGAGTTTTTAAAACAATTTTGGTTCTGCCAGCCTGAATTACATCTCCATCAACCAGATAAAGTTTATCGTATGGCCCCAGCTTTTTTTTGACATCGGCATTGATCGTAGTTCCATTCAAACTAAATCCATTAACATGGCCCGGATCAGATAAAATATACTCGAACAACCCTGCATGGGTTTGTTTTACTTCAATTTGGCAATGCATACGGCTCATAAAACTGTCATTAGTTTCAATCTGAATGTCAGGTATTCTTGAAGTGTTTTGCCGCCCAACAGTGTTTTTGCCTGTTTTTAATGAATAAGTCTGGGTTTTTGTATTCTCATCATGTACCACCAACCAGCCTGGTTGACTATAATATTGGGTTTCTTCAGGATTGGGCTCTGTTAACTTCGGTTTTTGCGCAACTTT
>CAYSCE010000455.1:0-2163 GCA_964429475.1 uncultured Bacteroidaceae bacterium
TGCTTCAAGTAATCTACAGTATACCGGCTATATAAGCGAACCTTCAATCCGGAATACACATAAAAGTAAAAACGCCACGTCCTACTTTTTTAAGAACGAAGCGTTTTTATATCACTGTTCACTTTTAACTGCTAACTGTCAACTTTGTTTTTATGCCTTTTCGCCCTCTTTGAGCTTTCTTTGCAGCCAGATGGACGCGACATCCATCGCGTTAAAAAGCCCGAACCGCTCGGTTTTGTTAAACACCTGCGGTCTGCCGGTCAAGATGTCGGTGGAAACCAACATTACCGAAATGCGGTTGGGAATCTCTTTTCCACCCACGGTTTTATTGTCCAAAATCTTCATCTCGACGATGCAGCTGTCGGTGGGATCACCGTAGTAGATGGTGTCTTTTGCACGCACCAGCGGCTTTCCCATATAAGTCAGATATTTCGACGGCTCCTGTGCCATGATAATCACTCCTCACGCAAAATGCGGGTTTTGCCTATTACAGTATACCACAATTTCAGGAATTTTTCAACCCGAAGTTTGGCACACAAACAGACAAGCTGAAAATCTTTATTTTATCCGGTAACGGTTGATGGGTGTATCGCGCTATGCTTCTCTACGACCTGCAATTGATACGGCCATATATGTTTCATTTTGTGTTCCACGGAATCGGGGGGCATGTCTCGAGTGTTCCGGCTACGATCGGCGTGGTTTCTCCTGTTTCCGGATTGGTGGGCTGATCCATTTGAAATAAAAATCCGCTCTTTCCGTATCTGCCGAGTTTATTCTGATCGTAACGGTCGCTGTCCATGCAGAGGTTGACGGCTTTCAGGGCAACCGTCAGCTCATTGCTCCCCTCGATCAGTTCATGTTCCCATAAAAATTTACATTCGATATTCATAAAACATTCTTTGATTCGCGGGGCGTTGACTTTCATTGCCGGTTCTGCCGTCAGACCTGCCGCGGTGATTTCATCGGTATCATCTTGATTATTCCCGATGGTTTTGATACAGCGGTCATAGATATCGGCTGAAGGGAAATTCAACACACAGACACCGGTTTCTTTCAACGATTGGTACATATGTCCGCTTTTTGAGACCCTGCTCATGATACAAATAAAATCATTTGCACCTCCGCCGATAAAACTCGACCAGGACTGCAGGCAGGCATTTTCTTTTCCGTTCGGCTTCCAACCCGTGACGACGAATACCAAAGACGGCATGGCTGTGACAAAATCATACCATGAGATATTGCCACAGGCCTTTAAATATTGATCATTGAATTTTTCCGGTCTTATTGTAATAGAAATTTCTTTTTTCATAATCTTGTATGCTCCCCTGTTATTTGTGTTTTCACTTTTTAAATCTATCATACGAAACACGACAACTATGTGTCATGTTCTTTATCAATCATTTGATTTTTCGCTTCTGCCCTCTCACCACTAATCTGATCATGCATTGCGTTAAAATTACGTCTCAGAATTGAATAAACAAACTCGTCATAATATACGCCTTTTATGTATTTGACTTCACGCAATCGGCCTTCCCTTTCCATCCCGACACGTCCCGCAAGGGCCATGCTTCTTTCGTTTTCCGTATTCAAAAATGCCGCCAAACGATTTATTTTAAAATCAGCAAACACATATTGAATGACCGCTTTTACAGCTTCGGTTGCAAAACCATTTCCCCAATGCTCAGGTAAGAGATACCAGCCGATTTCCCACTCTGATGTCTCTTCCCAATTGCAAATTACATGTACTTCACCGATCCGTGTACCATTGCTATTTACAATCCAGCGGATGGCTCCCTCGTTCGGAAGCGCTTTTTCTTTTTCCATATACCAATGACAACGTTTGATAATTTCATCAGCCGACGGAGCATGGTCTTTATCAAATCTGAAGGATTCAGGTCTTGTCGCTAAATCTTGTATAAAACAAATGTCTTGCTCGCTCAATGGCTGTAAAAACAATCTGTCCGTTTTTATTGTTCGTACCATTTTTCCCTCCAAAACATAATTAATAAGAAAAGTTTTTTCACGAACATACTTTTCTGACTTTTACTCTTTGTTTCTGTCCACTGACGCGCACACGGCGGGCGTACTATTCTGCCTTCTGCCTCTCACCCTGCCCTTTAATTTCGGGTTTGGGTTTTGCGTATGCCATGCAGCATAAAGAAC
>CAYSCE010000456.1:0-2145 GCA_964429475.1 uncultured Bacteroidaceae bacterium
TGATGGCACACGTATTTACTTTTATAAAACAAGCTATTTTCAAACAAATAAAATCCACTACAACCAATATTGTATAAATGATGGTGATACATCGTTGTACTATGAATGGCGAGAATATAAAGAACCATTTATCGGGCAGCAGCAGAAGATTGACACAACAATTTCTGTGGTTACAGAACCGGAAGCCAGGGAAGACACTGTGACAACAACAAGCCTTTATGAGTACAACAAATCAGGAAAAATTGTGCATATAAAACGAATTGATCGTTATACGCTAAATGGCAGGCTTAATTCCGATGAATCGGAGTGTTATGTCATTTACCGGAAACGTTATCCAAAGCGCCGGCTGCGCGAGTTACCAGACTAAAAGCATCACGCCTGATGGATCCTGAATTTTGCATGAACTATCGCAAATACGGATGACACCAGGCGTGACACATCATCGACATGATGGATAACGGGAAAAATATGTTTAACGGGCAATCAGAACCGGCTTTCGTACATTGACGCGATCATTGCTGATGCGCAGTATGTAGAGCCCGTTTGCGAGATTGCTGGTGTTGAGTACAGATGCATTGTCGCTCTGCGAAGCTGACAGCAGGCGGCCATCGGCGCTGAGCCATTCAATCTGATATTCGTCCTGCGGAAGTCCTTTGATGTACAGCACATCGGATGCGGGATTCGGATAAAGGCTGATCTGAATTTCTCTTTCTTCGACCGATTGTGCATACAGCACTTCAACCACACTGGTTGTAGTATCGATACACATGCCATGGCTGGCAATCAGCTGCACGGTGTAGGTTCCCGTCGATGCAAAAGTATGTGATGGATTCTGCAGTGTTGATGATCCGCCATCGCCGAAATCCCAGGCCCATGCATTGGTTGCAAGCGATGAAGCTTCGGTGAAATTTACGACAGGAGAAACAGTCAGAAAAACCGTATCGGCCGATTGTGTAAATGCAGCATTAAAGCCCGAGCAGGTATCCTGAGCAAACATATTTCCGCTGTATTTGAACATACCGTCGCCGCCATAATTATTGAATGATCCCGACCAGCCTGTTTTGTAATCAGCAAAAGCGACTGCCAGATGCTGCGTGGTATCCATGCTGGCAAAATCAGTCCAGTTCAGGCCATCGTCGGTGGAGTAGGAAATACCCATAAAAGGCGTGGTAGCATCGGCGCCAACACTCACCCAGGTGGATGTTGTACCGGGTACATAATTATAGTCGTTGTTGTACCAGTTTCCGAAAAAGCTCATGGCAGTCCAGTTTGCGCCACCATCGTGTGTAATATAAGAGGTATACGGTGAAGTATTCATGCGGATTATGGCATCGTTCACTGATCTGAATCTGACGGCAAACTGATTATCGGCTGCGATGGGCACAGTGATCTGAGTCCAGGTGTTGCCGTAGTCGTTCGATTTGTAAATATGCGATTTGTTGGTACTGAACCACACGGTGCTGCCAATGACGGAATAATATCCGGTAACGCCGTATTCGCCGGTAACAGGAGCTGGAATATTAATGGATGGAACGCGGGACCAGGTGGTACCGCCGTCAACTGTTGTATAAATTTCGAAATATCCTTCATTCGGATCGCCCATGCAGAAGCCGGTATCGGTATTCCAGAAATGAATTACATTGGGAAAACCATTGGGTGCCTGAAAAGTTGCTGTTGTCTGTGCCGCCCATGTAGAGCCACCATCCGAAGTACGCAGAATAACGCCGCCGCCCGAAGTGGCATTGTAAGCCGGAATCCAGGCATTGTTGGCATCTACACCGCAAATCATGCTGATTCCATAGCCGGTGTAGCCCGAAATCACATAAGGTGTCCAGGTGGTGCCGCCATTGGTGGTTTTGGTAAATTCCTGAATATTGTTGGCTGTGTTCGCGCCATCGTAGGCTGTTGCCCACACGATGTTGGTGTCAACAATACTGATGTACTTGATGCCGCGCGCTGTTGTTGCAAATGCAGTGCTTTGCATGGTCCACTGGGCCATCGAAACAACAACTATAAAACATAACATGAGAGTGGTAAATAATTTTTTCATAGCATGGGTTTTTGCAAATATAATAAATAATTCACTCCGCAGAGGCTGTCTCAAAAAGTCCTCAGCGACAAAAACAACATTCCATCGTCTGGAAG
>CAYSCE010000457.1:0-2143 GCA_964429475.1 uncultured Bacteroidaceae bacterium
TCCTTCAGCAAGTCCTGTTGCCGTTTGTGTATATTGCGGAGGATCGGTATTCCATACAAAAGTGTACCCTGTCGTGGAAACCACAACCGTTGCTGTTCCATCATTATGAGCACAGCCAGCATTAGTGGTTGATGTCACTACAACGAGGCTTGAATCAATCATTATAGTGACCGAGGCGGTGCCTTCACATCCGTTATAAGCTACTGTAACAACATAAGTCGTGGTTGTCAACGGGTGAACGATAAAAACAGAATCATAACTGGGCGGTGTAGTATTCCATAAATATGTCCCGCCGCCGGTAGCGGTGAGTGTCACGGGATTACCAGGACAGACCGTTTGCGGGTCTGCCGATGCTGTTACAGGAAGAGTAGCAATAACTGTAACATTTACCGAAGTTGAACCGGAACATCCGTTTGCATCAGAAACAGTAACAGAATAAGTACCACTCGAATTTACACTGATTGTCTGGGTTGATCCGCCGCTTGACCATTGATATCCGTTATATCCGCTTCCCGCATCAAGTATGGTTGATGTTCCCGGGCAAATAGTTAGCTGTCCGGTTATTGTAGGATTAATACTGGCACTTTGTGTGATAGTTACTGAAGTACTTCCCGAGCAGCTTCCGTCAGAAACGGTGACTGAATAGGTTCCGCTTGATGCAACTATTATTGTTTGCGTTGTTTCATTTGTGGACCATAAATAAGAAGTATATCCGCTTCCTGCATTCAACATCGCGTTGCTGCCGGCGCAAATGCTTGTCGGCCCTGTGATTGTTGGGGTAAGGTTTGCTGAAGAAGAGATCGTAACAGTAATTGTTCCGGGACAGCTGTTTGAGTCAAGCACATTGAGGGTATATGTCCCTGCCCCTAAACTTGTAAAACTTTGAGAACCTGTCACACCTGTAAATGTTGCGATGGTTGTACTTCCGAGCATCAATGTGTAGTCATAGGGACCGGAACCGCCGTTTGTGGTAACAGAAAAACTCCCGTTGGTCGCACTTCCGCAAACATTAACAATGTTTGAAGATGTAATGGTAAGCGTTGGGCAAGCGCTGCAGGCAGTAAGTAATCCGAAACTGTTGATGGTATATTCATTTCCATAAGCATCTACAACTCTGATCGGATAATTTGCTGTAGGAGTAATTGACGAACCTGTTCCAATTGTTGACCATCCGGCAGGTGAGTTGCAATCGGTTACAGGGATCACGCCATTCAGGCACTCGTCCATAAATGGCATCCATGTATATCCGCAAGACACACATTCAGCCTGGTTGGTGATCGGTGTAATGCCAGCCGCCTGCCATTCATACCAGGTATAAGGGCCGTATCCACCTGAGACACTAATATTTCCGTTAGTTTCTGCGCATACACTTAATGATGCGCATCCATTTACGGTGATGTCAACGGCTCCTGTCCCACAGGAAAGTGTATAAGTAATCGTATGTGTGCCTATGCCTGCCGCTGCAGGGTCGAAAACTCCGCCGGCAGAAACACCGGGTCCACCCCATGTTCCGCCGGGGGTTGTGGCAGTAAGGGCTACAGGCGCTCCATTGTCGCAAAAGGGACCGGCGGGACAGACATTTGCATCACAGCAAAACAAGGTCATCGGAAGACATGCGGACATGTTAGCAAATTGTAAAGTTCCAATACGGTTGGTGTTGGAATTGGTGCCAGTCGTACCGCAGAAAATTACATTTCCGCCATTGGTGACACATACATCAGAAACTTTATAAGTAGTAGCGATGGAGGTGATCAGGTTCAGGTTGGCATCGTATTTTATAATGGCATTACCCGAGCCCACATAAACATTGCCGCAGGAATCGATATCAATACCGCTGTTTCCTACCTGGTTTCTTCCCAGTGACGAAACAGACAACCCGCCCGGGATGGCTGCTGCAGCTAATATTGATCCATCAACCAATGATCGTTTCTGAACGTTTGTTCCATTCTGCGTATAAACAAAATATCTGTTTGCGCGAATGGCCATAATTCCGGAATTTCCATTGTTTGGGCGATAATTTTCACACTTATAACCCAGACTATATCCGCTGTTTTCCCTGAAAATAATGGGAGAGTTGGACCCGCAGGCAGAAAAATCATCGTCAATAGAGCCAATGGTATCCAACGTCAGGAAATAGTACCTT
>CAYSCE010000458.1:0-2139 GCA_964429475.1 uncultured Bacteroidaceae bacterium
GAAGCCACTTGAAAAACAAGGCGAGGATAATTTTAAAGGTAAGTGGCTTCACAGTAGGTAAAACCACTTTAATTATGCCTTGAGATTAAAGTGGTTTTACTATACGGCTCACTGATTGAAAATCAGAAACAGGAAATTTTTATTGACAAATCAAAAGAAGTGTAATAATATATGTCTAAACGACATATGTCGTGAGGACTTATGGAGGTGAATGATATGGCAAAGGACAACACTTGTTATTATGTGATACTCGGTATCCTGAGTTTGCGACCCGGTTCGGGGTATGATATCAAAAAGACCATTGAATACGGCATTGGGTACTTTTATAAAGTCAGCAACGGTCAGGTATACCCGGTGTTAAAAAAACTGATGGACGAAAATCATGTGACTTGTTTAATTCAAAAAAACGAGGGCAAACCGGACAGGAAGACCTACACCATCACAGAGTCGGGGTTGAGGGTCTTTAAAAACTGGTTGGAAACACCTGCTTTTGCGAACGATGGCGAGATGCTCTTAAAACTTTACTTCGGTTCAATTGAACCTATAAAATACAACATTGAACTATTGACGCATATCAAAGAGGTGAAGGTAAAACAGCAGGTGGCATACGAAGAAATAGCGGATAGGTTTGACACCGCCGCCAGAGCGCATTTATCAAATTACTACAGCTATTTTACCTTAAGATTCGGGCAAATCATGACACAGGCCTATATTGATTGGAGTCAGGAGGTGATTGATACTCTACGGGAATTTGATCATCATTAAAGAGTATTGAAAGGAGAAAAACTTATGAAAAAAGCATTGGTAATGGTCTTATGTTCGGTTTTGCTCTTTATGGGCTGCGCAACTGTAAAAAGCACAAGCGGCAAAATCAGCAGTGAAATGGTCTCAAGCAACGTAAGCGTTGCAAGCAGTGAAAGCATTCAAAGCGTCAATACGGGGGTTACAAGAGAATCGCTGATATTGAATAAAGAGACGGAACATTTTATGATTTACTGTCAAAGTCAGGACATCGATTGTCTTGAGGATGTCCAAAACGGTCTGGAGACAGCTTATAAAAAAATAACGGGTGAATTCAACTGCTCTTTGGATAGTAAAGTGGAAGTATTGATTTATCCGGATATAGATTCCTTTCATGCGGCGGTCGGAAATACGGATACTTCGTCAGCGGCTGCTTATACTGCGGCGGCTGCGATCGGCAATACCATCTATCTCACTTCCCCGTTGAATCCCGGACCTGTAATGGCTTATGATCATCTGGTAACAGGCAGCTGCGCACATGAGCTTACTCACGTCATCATTAACCACCTGACAAATACCGACACTTGGCCGCTGAACGTACCGCGATGGATTAATGAGGGCATGGCGTGCTATGAAGGCGGATCTCCGGGACCGGAAAACTACATGAAATCGCAAATGATCAGCATAGTGCTTTCAGATGAGATACCGACCATGGAGGTGATGTCCAGTTACGGGCCGGACTTCACGAGCGGCGGAGGGTATAATTTTACTTTGGAAGCGGGTAAATTTTTGGTTGAAAAATACGGATTCGAAAAAGTGAAAGAATTTGTATTGGCACCCGATGATTATAAAGGCGCTTTCGGGAAAACCGAAAAGGAACTTTGGAATGAATTTACGGAGTATCTCGATTATAAGTACGGTATGTAAAAAGCGTTTGATCTTTGGTGACAAAATTTTTTGATTATAATATAATGTATAGCGTAGTTTTGGTGGGAATGATAGAGCCGTCGGAACATCTCCGGCGGTTCTTGAATTTTCAAAATCGTTTGGAAAATGATTTTGAAAGTTTTACGCTAAAAAGTCCTTGACAGGGGCTTGACCGTGTGATATTATGTTCGAGCGCCTTGTGGAGAGCGCCTCATCGGTCGTCTGAAGCGACGGTTCGAATAAAACCGACAAAAACGCTGAAAGAAAATTTTTTGAGAAAATCGAAAAAAGTTCTTGACAACAGCACGATGAACATGGTATAATCCAATTCCGCGCTCTAAGACAAGCGCCGCACCGAACAGGTGAAGGACGAGTCTCAGACAAGCGGAAAACGCAAGTGAATATCGGTAAAACGGTGTACACATGAGTTGCGAAAAGCGCAAAGAACAACTCGCCGAAGGCGAGATGTTA
>CAYSCE010000459.1:0-2136 GCA_964429475.1 uncultured Bacteroidaceae bacterium
CGTTGAGTTTGATGACAGCAGCATCCTGAGCGCTCAGCAGGAGCACACTTGCAGAAAAAGCAACAAGCAAGAGGTTACGTTTCATAATCGATGAGTTTTTATTTGTTTACACAGCAAACATACAAAAAAATGAAGGATACAGGAAATAAATTATTTAACTTAGGCAAATTGAAAATTAATACAACAATCTGATATTATTCAGTTAACAGAAATGCTTTGAGCCTTTTGTGTTCACTTAGTGATTTTTGTGTAATAGTAAAAAAGTTTTAACACGAAGTTTCACAAAGACCATCGCGAAGTTTCACAAAAAAACAGATTTCAGCATGACGTTGAAATCTGTTTTCTTTTTTTCAAATCAAAGTATTTTATTTGTTCGGTTTGGGTGGAGTCGTTCCACTTTGTCCCGGTTTGGCTATGGCATCGCGCATGGATGTATCGGCTTCGATGTTTTTCATGCGGTAATAGTCCATGATACCCAGGTTGCCTTCGCGGAATGCTTCGGCCATCGCTTTAGGCACTTCGGCTTCGGCTTCGATAACTTTTGCGCGCATTTCCTGCGATTTGGCTTTCATTTCCTGTTCGGAGGCAATGGCCATAGCGCGACGCTCTTCTGCTTTGGCCTGAGCGATGTTTTTGTCGGCTTCGGCCTGATCCATCTGCAACTGAGCTCCGATATTTTTACCTATATCAATGTCGGCAATATCGATGGAGAGAATTTCAAAGGCTGTACCGGCATCCAGTCCTTTGCGAAGCACCAGTTTGGAGATGGAGTCCGGGTTTTCGAGCACACTTTTGTGTGAAAGAGATGATCCGATTGACGATACAATCCCTTCACCCACACGGGCCAGGATGGTTTCTTCACCGGCACCACCCACGAGTTGTTTGATGTTGGCACGAACGGTAACACGGGCTTTGGCGATGAGCTGGATACCATCTTTGGCCACAGCAGCCACCGGCGGAGTGTCAATCACTTTGGGATTAACCGACATCTGCACAGCCAGAAAAACATCACGTCCGGCAAGGTCA
This sequence comes from uncultured Bacteroidaceae bacterium, assembly GCA_964429475.1. Taxonomy (GTDB): domain Bacteria; phylum Bacteroidota; class Bacteroidia; order Bacteroidales; family DTU049; genus GWF2-43-63. Next base: position 1,027 of record CAYSCE010000459.1, read on the forward strand.
ATAGCAGTAGCCATCTTGAAATCAAGATCGATGTTGGCTTTCGAAGCAGAAACGAGCGAATGGGTTACCCGTTCGATATGACCACCTGCCAGGTAGTGCGCTTCGAGGCCGTCGCGGCTCACTTCATCGCCCAGTCCGGCTTTGTGTGCTTCGATGAGACACTGCACGATAGTACGTGGCGGGACTTTACGGATGCGCATGAGGAAGAGCTGCACCAGCGAAATATTGACCCCCGAAACTTTGGCCGAAATCCACAACAGAAACGGCACGTAATAGAAAAACATTAAAATCAGTACGGCAAGTACGACTAATAGAATTACTTCAATGTACATGGTTATTATATTAAAAGTTAGTAATCAGTAATCAGTAATCAGTAATCAGTAATCAGTAAACTGTGAACAGTAATCAGTAATCAGTGAATAAAACTCATCACTCATCACACATCACTCATCACTCATCACTTATCAGTCTTCACTTAATGACTTTTTTAGTCCGATAATCATTTTTCTTATTTCAGTTAAAAGTGGAATCAATCTTTCATATTGCTCATTTGACAAAAAAACGAGATTTCGCGATACTATTAATTGAGTTTCTACCTCAGATAATGAACCCAGTGAAATTGAAAGAAATTGTAAAAATTCCTTTTTTGATGTTCGTACAGCACCTTCAGCGATATTTGAAGGAACAGAAACAACAGCTCTTCTGATTTGATTAGTCAAACCATATATTTCTGTTTTTGGATAATTTTCAGTAACCTGATAAACTGTCGTCACAAAATCAATAGATTTTTTCCAGACCTCAAGATCGTGATGTGTTTTCATTTTTCTTATTAATTATTACAATTGATTACATATCATATGAATACTCGTCACTGATTACTCTTCACTGATCACTGATCACTCATCACTTTCTCCACCAGCACATTGGTTTTGTAAACTTCTTTTATAATCACTTCGGTGTTTGGGTCCAGGAATTCGTTGTCTGTTTTGGCTTCGACGACGGTGCCGTTGATTTTGATTTTTCCCATGGGCGCCAGTCGTGAAAGGGTGGTGCCTGTGTCGCCCACTTTGATTTTCAGTTCATCGATTTCATCCACCCGACCGGTCACGT
>CAYSCE010000460.1:0-2124 GCA_964429475.1 uncultured Bacteroidaceae bacterium
CATGTCCACGGATTTCACTAATTACACGGAAACACATTTAACCTCAGCAGCCCCATCTGGATGACACTGTTGTCAACAATTATTACTGCGTAATAATCATTGACGAAGAAATTTCGTACAACTATATCTGTGGAAATGGCTTCAGTCGCAGACTGAAAGACATTTCATCCGCTGAAATCCAAAGACCTGCTAAAGGGATTTACCCTACCCGACTGCCTGTTGCAGTTAAACTTGCAGGCGGATCTGTGTAATCTGTGTAATCTGTGTAATCTGTGGACATGCGAAGCGTTTGGCATTGAGCTTAGGAGGTTTGTCCTGGATATCCCGGTACTCTGCAAGCCCAGAACAATTTGATGTTGATGCCTGGCTCCGGCCGGGAACTTCCTGCGCCTTTGATTTAGCGGTTTTCCAGCTAACATTCGAAGTACTCCACACAAAAACTTGTAGTACCAAAAAAATGAATAAAAAAACCGCCATCACAACAAGTATGATGACGGTGTAATTTATAACTAAACACAAGCTTACTTATCTTTGACTTCTTCGAAGTCCACATCGGTTACTTCGTCGTTGCCTGGCTTTTGCTCCTGCTGCGGACCAGCATCGGGGCCGGGCTGAGCTTCTGTATTTTTGTACATTTCTTCGCTGGCGGCCTGCCATGCGGTATTTAATTTGGCTGTTGCAGCATCAATGGCGTCAGTATTCTGCGATTTGTGCGCATCTTTGAGCTCGGCCAGCGCTGATTCAATCACCGATTTCTTGTCGGCAGGAATCTTATCGCCATATTCCTTCAGCTGCTTTTCGGTATTGAATACCATGCTGTCGGCCTGATTGATTTTATCGATGCGTTCACGCTCTTTTTTGTCGGCATCGGCATTGGCTTCGGCTTCGGCTTTCATTTTTTTGATTTCATCATCCGAAAGTCCGCTGCTGGCTTCAATACGAATCTGCTGCGATTTTCCGGTAGCTTTGTCTTTGGCCGACACGTTCAGAATGCCGTTGGCATCGATGTCGAAAGTGACTTCTACCTGCGGAATGCCACGTGGAGCGGGCGGAATGCCATCGAGATGGAAGCGGCCTATGCTCTTGTTCTGATTGGCCATTGGACGTTCGCCCTGCAGAATATGAATTTCAACCGATGTCTGGTTGTCCGAAGCTGTTGTAAATGTTTCGGCTTTCTTGGTCGGAATGGTTGTATTCGATTCAATCAGTTTTGTCATCACGCCACCAAGAGTTTCAATACCCAGTGAAAGCGGTGTTACATCGAGCAACAAAACGTCTTTTACTTCGCCGGTGAGCACGGCACCCTGAATTCCGGCACCAACAGCCACCACTTCATCCGGATTCACACCCTTTGAAGGTTTTTTGCCGAAGAAATCTTCAACCACCTGCTGAATAACCGGAATACGGGTTGAGCCACCTACTAAAATGACTTCATCAATATCGCCTGGTTTCAGATTGGCATCGGACAGTGCCTTGCGGCAAGGTTCCACAGTAGCTTTTACCAGATCGTCAATCAGTTGCTCGAATTTGGCACGGGTCAGTGTTTTCACAAGGTGTTTCGGAATTCCGTCGACCGGCATGATATAAGGAAGATTGATTTCGGTCTGCGCACTTGATGACAGCTCGATTTTGGCACGTTCAGCAGCTTCTTTCAAACGCTGCAGCGCCATCGGGTCTTTGCGGAGATCGAGACCTTCGTCGTTTTTAAATTCATCGGCCAGCCATTCAATAATGCGGTGATCAAAGTCATCGCCACCAAGGTGAGTGTCGCCATTGGTCGATTTTACTTCGAAAACGCCATCGCCCAGTTCAAGGATTGAAATATCAAAAGTACCGCCACCGAGGTCATACACGGCAATACGGATGTCTTTGTTTTTCTTGTCCATACCATAAGCCAGTGCAGCGGCTGTCGGTTCGTTGATGATACGACGAACGGTGAGACCTGCAATTTCGCCGGCTTCTTTGGTAGCCTGACGTTGTGAATCGTTGAAGTAAGCCGGTACAGTGATAACTGCATCAGTTACTTCCTGTCCGAGATATTCTTCGGCAGTTTTTTTCATTTTCTGCAAAATGATAGCCGAAATTTCCTGCGGAGTGTACATGCGTCCATCAATGTCAACCCGC
>CAYSCE010000461.1:0-2094 GCA_964429475.1 uncultured Bacteroidaceae bacterium
ACAAACCTTTAAATTCTCAAAATCATGTTCAGAGAACAAACCATCCAGACCAAAGAGGGTTATTTCGGAAAGTATGGCGGACAATTTATCCCGCCGGTACTCGAAGCGCCTCTCGCACGGCTTGCCGAAGAATTCAGCAAAGCCAGAAACAACCCGGCTTTCCTTCATGAGCTGCATTACCTGCTGAAGCAATATGTAGGGCGGCCATCACCGTTGTATTATGCCCGCAGGCTATCGGAAACTGTTGGCAGCAAAATCTACCTGAAACGTGAAGATCTGAATCACACAGGTGCCCATAAAATCAACAACTGCCTGGGGCAAATACTGCTGGCAAAACACATGAATGCCCGTGAAGTAGTGGCCGAAACAGGTGCCGGACAACATGGTGTAGCAACAGCCACAGCCGCTGCGCTTTTTGGCATTCCATGCAAAATTTTCATGGGTTCACGCGATGAACAACGGCAAAAACTTAATGTTCAGCGCATGAAACTGCTTGGCGCCGAAGTAATTACAACCGACCAGGGTACAGCTTCACTCAAAGACGCAGTGGATGTGGCGCTCGGCTATTATATTGATCATCCCGACTCGTTCTACCTTCTTGGTTCGGCTGTTGGCCCTCACCCTTACCCAACCATTGTACACTATTTTCAACAGGTAATTGGTGAAGAAGCCCGCCGGCAGGTGCTTGAACAGGAAAAACGGTTGCCCGATTCCATTTTTGCCTGTGTAGGCGGAGGTTCAAATGCTATAGGACTCTTTTCAGCGTTTCTGAATGACCGGTCTGTCAAAATCTTTGCTGCTGAAGGTGGCGGCGAAGGAGCCGATTCACCCAGGACAGCCTCAACACTGGTATCAGGGAAACCCGGAGTTTTCCAGGGAACATATTCCTACTGCCTTGTAGATGAGAACGATGAACCCCGTGAGGCGTACTCCATCGCTTCAGGCCTCGATTACCCGGGAGTTGGTCCCGAACATGCCTACCTGAAAGAAACCGGAAGAGTTAGTTATCATTGCATTACCGACAACGAAGCTATCGCTGCTTTTTATGAATTATCAAAACTCGAAGGCATTATTCCGGCCATCGAATCGTCGCACGCTGTTGCGCTCGCCACGAAACTGCTGAAAGACAAAAAACAACTGGCCATCATCAACCTTTCGGGACGAGGCGACAAAGATGTGGAACGTGATATGGAACACGAATGAAGAGTTTGGCCTATAATGTGTGAAGTACCCGCTTCAAATTAAAACGGTGATCCTGGTTAAGAGTCACCGTTTTTTTTGTATTAAATGTCCTGGTTTAAGTCATACTGCTCTCTAACATCCATTGTTTGAAACTATTATCAGTAAATTTCAAGCAACCGTTACTGTTGTGATGTTTTAATATCTTTAAGCCGGTTATATTTACCGGCAATACTACCGTAAGCACTGACAAATGCGGGATTTGTTTTCACCCCGGGGTAATTAAGAATGTTGAGAAAGTTGATGACTCTGATGAATGAATATCCTGACAGGCATATTATCATTCTATCTGAATGATTTAGTGCTCGATACACACGATTCGCACATAAAAAAGAGATTATACGCTAACACTGCTCTCAAAAATGATGAAACAGCTTCGTTTGATTATCACTGCAATATTTCTTTTAAGCTTTGCTTTCGCAGGCAATTGCCAGGATACAATCAGGCTGAAGGAAAAAGGAATTTATCCGGACACATTTGGTAATATTGTCAGCCAGGTGCAGGCAATCATTGAATCAAGCAGGTTTTCAGAAAATCCTGTAATCATTTTCGAAAAAGGCAGGTACGATTTCTGGCCCGATGGCGCTGTGAAAAAGGAGCTCTATGTTAGCAACTGCACAGAAGATGACACCAGTTCAAAAGTAAAAAACATAGCGCTCTGGCTCGAAAATCTTGATAATATTACTATTGAGGGCAACGGGGCCAGGTTTGTACTGCACGGTAAAATGATTTCGTTTGCCATGCAGAACTGCCGCAATGTAATCCTGAAGAATTTTGCGGTTGACTATGAGCGCCCTACCATGTCGGAACTCACCATCAGGTCGATTACTGATAACAAGGTTGAAGCTGACATTC
>CAYSCE010000462.1:0-2081 GCA_964429475.1 uncultured Bacteroidaceae bacterium
CCGGCTCACTATTTAATAATCACATGTGATGGGCAAATTGAGAAGCAACGATATTGGTCGCTTGAATACCAAAACACACAAAACATTACGATTGAAGAAGCTATAGAACAGTATCGGTTTCTATTCAGGCGATCGGTCGAACGCCGGCTCCGGAGCGATGTTCCGGTTGGCAGCAGTTTATCGGGCGGCCTGGATTCATCATCTGTTGTGCTTGAAGTCAATCGCATAAAAGGAGCCAGACAGGAACAAAAAACTTTCTCGGCTCGATTTCCCGGATTCATTCGCGATGAAAGTATCTATATGGATATGGTGAATGCCAATGCCAATGTTCATCCTGTGCCGGTGTATCCAACAGCCTATTCTGTTATGGAAAATCTGAATAAAATCTGGTTTCATCAGGAAATTCCATTTGGAAGCACCTCAATAGGCGTTCAATATGAAGTAATGAAAGCGGCCCGCGAAAACAACGTTGTAGTGTTGCTAGATGGGCAGGGAGCCGATGAAACCATGGCCGGATACACATTTTATCGCAACACATACCTCAAGGAACTCAGCAAGGGCAATTCCAATCTTCATCAGAACGAAGTGAATGCATTGGCAACTATTCACAAAGTGGAAATGCATGTTGATGGGATGAAGCAAAAGATGCTTCGGTCTGGATTATTACCTGTTCAATTATTACGCAACTTGCGCAGGCAAATGATGCGCTTGGATTCATCATTTTTTCTTGGCATTCATCCCGATTTAGTACGAGAATTTAAAAATGAGCCATCGCCTTTTCCAGTATTTTCGAATTTGAAGGAACACTTACATTTTTCAACGTGCAAAATTGGATTAACTGAATTGCTGCGCTATGCCGATCGGAATGCCATGGCTCATTCAGTCGAAGTGCGCCTGCCATTTCTTTCGCACGAATTGGTTGAGTTTGAATTTTCTTTACCCTCGTCATTAATGATCAAGGATGGTTGGACCAAATACATTCTGCGTCGTTCGATGGAAGACATATTGCCCACCGGAATTGCATGGCGAAAAGACAAGGTGGGGTACGAGCCTCCGCAGCAGCAATGGTTTTCGGGGCCAGAATACCGCGTGCTTTTTGAGGAAGCCATTTCTTTTTTAAAACGCGAGCGAATTGTATCAACGATCCAAAATCAATATACATGGCAATATTTAATGGTATATTTGCTATTGAATAATAATTTCCGATGAAAAAAAAGAAAACCCGGATTCTTTTCGGAACCAACGATATCGGATTCCGCATTGGCTTGTACACTAAGTATCTCGAAGAACGTTATGACGACCGGGTGCTGGTTCATTCTTATGTTACATACAAACTTCCCAAGCATCATTATGAAACGCAGTTCACCTATGAATATGCGAATCTTTTTGCAAAGCCCTTGTTGGTGCGATGGTTTCTAACGTTTTACAATTTTCTTCGTTTCTTCTGGAAGTACGATGTGTTTTTCTTTTTATCGGGTGAAACCTTACTGACAAGAAAGCTTAGACCACTTGAATTTCGTTTATATAAGCTTTTGGGCAAGCGCATTGTAATGTCGTTTGTTGGAGCTGACATTCGCAGTCCAAAATATCTTCAATGGAAAAGTGAGCACATTTATGAATACTTACAGGGAACGCAAGAACCAAAAAAAACAGAACCTTTTCAGGATAAACTGATTCGCGATGCCCGGAAATATGCTGAAAAAATATTTGTATCCACTCCCGATCTGCTCGATATTATTCCCGAGGCTGATTATTTCCCCGTGATGCTTGATATTGATCAATTCAGGCGCGATTTCGAAAAAGCCGAACCTTTTGACAAACCGGATGATGAAATTTGGGTTTTGCATGCACCATCAGAGCCAAAAACAAAGGGAACAAGCTATATACATGAGATTATCCTTGGTTTAGAAAAAGAATATAATTTGAAAGTAAAATTTATTCTTCCTGCATTACACTATCGCCCTGTTGCTAATTCATATTCTGTTACACGATATGAATTGCTGAAATACTATAAAACATGTGATATTATAATTGATCAGATGATTATTGGCTGGTATGGCATGCAATCTGTCGAAGCCATT
>CAYSCE010000463.1:0-2074 GCA_964429475.1 uncultured Bacteroidaceae bacterium
GCCGCTCGATTACTCGATGGCAGCGATGGTACATCAACATCTGAAAACAAAAAATGTTGAGTTTTATCTGAAGTCATCCGTTGCTTCTTTCGCGAAGAAAAACAACCGCATCGAAGTAAAAATGAATTCATCCAAAACCATCGAAACCGATATGGTTATTCTGTCCATCGGCGTGCGGCCCGACAGTCAGCTGGCGAAAGCTGCGGGGCTGGCCATTGGCGCATCGGGCGGTATTGTGGTGAATGAATTTTTGCAAACAACCGACGAACATATTTATGCCGTCGGTGATGCCATTGAATTTACCAATCCGATTACTGGCACGCCAATGATTACTTATCTTGCGGGTCCGGCCAACAAACAAGGCCGCATTGCAGCTGATAATCTTGTTTTCGGAAATAAAAAAACATACAAGGGTTCTGTCAACACAGCCATTGCAAAAGTTTTTGACATCACGGTAGCGGCAACCGGAGTCTCCGGAAAACAGCTCGGGAAGCTGAATATACCGCATATCGATTCCACAACGCATTCATCTTCACATGCGGGATATTATCCCGGCGCTCTGCCGATGACCATCAAAATTTCGTTTGCACCTGATAACGGTCGCCTGCTGGGTGCACAGATTGTAGGCTACGAAGGTGCCGACAAACGTATCGATCTGCTTTCAATAGCCATACAGCATGGAGCAACAGTGTACGATCTGGCCGAAATAGAACATGCCTATGCCCCGCCCTTTTCATCGGCAAAAGACCCGGTAAATATTGCGGGCATGGTCGCCGAAAACATTCTGAACGGCGTTGCTAAACCAATCTCCTGGCGCGAAGTTCACAAGGAATCGCGCGACGAAATTTTTCTGCTCGACATCCGCACACGCGACGAACACCAGCTGGGCAGCATCGATGGCGCCGTGAATATTCCACTCGATGAATTGCGCGATCATCTGAATGAAATTCCGAAAGATAAAAAAATCATTGCATTCTGCGGTGTTGGATTGCGTGCGCACGTAGCATGCAGGATATTGACCCAGAGCGGGTTTGAGAATGTATATAATCTTTCCGGCGGATTGAAAACATACGAAACAGCCAGTCAGAAACAAAGCAACGAAGATATTTTCGCCAACGATTACATCGGAATCGACGATCATATTTATCAGGGTAGTAAAGAGAAACCGGTGGCAAAAAGTGTTGCTGTAGAAAAAATCAAAATAGTTGATGCGTGTGGATTGCAGTGTCCTGGCCCGATTCTGAAACTTAAAAAATCGATGGACGAAATTCCGGAAGGCGAAGCCATTCGGATTACCGCTTCCGATGCGGGTTTCTATAAGGATGTTGCTGCATGGGCCAAAGTTACGGGAAATGAAATTCTTGAACTTTCCCAAAACGGTGGCGAAATTACCGCTGTTGTCTCGAAAGGCAAACCAATTGCACCATCGCTCCAGACCAACGCTACAGGCACCAGCGCCACACTCGTTGTTTTCAGCGACGATCTTGACAAAGCACTTGCATCGTTTGTTATTGCCAACGGCGCTGCAGCTATGGGCAAAAAAGTCACCTTGTTCTTTACCTTCTGGGGACTGAATGTTATTAAACGATTGGATAAACCTGCACTTAAAAAAGATTTCTTTGGAAAAATGTTTGGGATACTTATGCCAAAATCGAGTCGCAGACTGGCTTTGTCAAAGTTCAACATGGCCGGCATCGGACGTTCGATGATGCGCAAGCGCATGGCCAGCAAGCAGGTCGATGCACTTGAAAACATGATTCAGACAGCGATGGAGAATGGTGTCGAATTCGTCGCCTGCCAGATGTCGATGGATGTGATGGGTGTGTCAGCTACAGAACTGATGGATGGTGTGCAGGTTGGCGGCGTGGCTTCGTACCTCGAAAAAACGGAAGGGAATCTGAACCTGTTTGTGTAGTACAAAAAGTAAAAATCAAATTGTTTAAAAACACCACGCATGGTTTCATCCTGAACTTGTTTCAGGATCGACCATGCGTGGATCATCATCCACCGCAGACCCTGAAACAAGTTCAGGGGGACACGGTGGATGATGATTTCAAGTAAGTATTACGAGATC
>CAYSCE010000464.1:0-2071 GCA_964429475.1 uncultured Bacteroidaceae bacterium
CGCTACCACTAAAACCAACTGAAATGGCTAATCTGAAAGAAGTCAGAAACCGCATTCAGTCGGTTACAACAACCAAGCAGATCACTTCAGCTATGAAGCTGGTGTCGGCCTCGAAGTTGCGTAAAGCGCAGGACAACATTCTGCGCTTCAGACCCTACGCTTCGAAGCTGCGCGAAATCATGGGACGGGTTGCAGCTGGCGTTGACAATCTGCCTACCGATGGCGTGTTTGCACAACGCAATCCCGACAAAATCCTGATGGTTGTTTTCTCGGCAAACCGCGGTCTCTGTGGCGTTTTCAATGCCAACATCGCCAAACAGGTCTCTGCGCTCATCACCGGCGAATACAGCGACAGCTTTAAAGCCGGAAAAATTGATTTTGTTTCTTTCGGACGAAAAGCACCCGACCTCCTTAAAAAGAAAGGGTGCAAATTTTCGAAAGATTATAATCATCTTATCGACAGACCTTCGTTTGAAGAAGCTGCTGAAATCTGCGACAGCATTGTAAAAGAATATATCGCCGGAAAATACGACGCCATTGTACTTGTGTACAATCAGTTTCGTAATGCCGCACAGCAAGTGCCCGTCAGCGAAATGTTGCTGCCTTTCAAACTTGAATCAGGCAGGCAGGTTGCCGGCACCGATTACATTCTTGAACCCGGTCGCGAAAAAATGTTCGAACTTATTGTACCTAAAACACTGAAGCTTCAGTTGTACAAGGCGCTGCTCGACAGCATTGCTTCGGAACACGGAGCCCGCATGACATCGATGCACAAAGCTACCGACAATGCCACCGAAATTCTGAAAGACCTGCGGCTGAGCTACAATAAGGCGCGTCAGGCCGCCATCACCAACGAAATCATTGAGATTGTAAGTGGCGCTGAAGCGTTGAAAGGTTAATTGAAAAAACATTCCGGAAATGCCTTTGGAAAAATCTGAAGGCATTTTTTGTGCACAAAAAAACCTCTGCAGCTTTTATACTACAGAGGTTTTATCAGAATTCTGAAAAATTATTTTGTAACGATGCGAATCGTATCGCGGGCAATCACCAGCTCTTCGTTGGTGGTAACCGTCATTACTTGTACTTTCGAATTTTCGGTTGAAATAACGGCGTCTTTTCCGCGCAGGCCTTTGTTCTTTTCAACATCGAATTCAATGCCGAGTCCTTCCAGGTTGCTGCAGATGCGGCGACGGCTTTCGCAGTCGTTTTCGCCTATACCGCCGGTAAAAATAAGCAGATCAAGTCCGTTCAAAGCTGCCATGTATGAGCCGATGTATTTTTTTACACGGTATGCAAACACATCAAGCGCCATATTGGCCTGGTGATTTCCATCTTCTGCGGCTTTTTCAATATCGCGCATATCAGAAGAAACGCCGGAGATTCCAAGCAGACCACTTTTCTTGTTGATAAGAGAATTTGCATCGGAATACGAAAGTTTTTCACGATCCATAATAGACAGCAGCGCACCCAGATCGAGGTCCCCGGCACGGGTACCCATCAGAACGCCCTCAACTGGAGTATAACCCATGGAAGTATCTATTGATTTTCCATTCAGAATGGCTGCAATTGAAGAACCATTGCCAAGGTGGCAGGTGATAATTCTCATTTTTGTCCAGTCTTTGCCCAGAATAGTTGCGGCTTTTTCTGCTACATATTTATGACTGGTGCCATGGAAACCATAACGGCGGATTTTTTTATCCTTGTACATTTCGTATGGAAGTCCATACAAAAACGCATGTTCCGGCATAGATTGATGGAACGAGGTATCGAAAACAGCTACCTGCGGCAATCCAGGCAACAAAGCTTCAATGGCAAGAATCCCTTTAAGATTTGCAGGATTATGCAGTGGGGCCAGTTCAATCAGTTTTTCAATTTTATCTTTGGTATCGGGTGTAATGAAAGCACTTTCTGAGAAAAACTCACCACCATGTGCTACGCGATGGCCTGCAGCATTAATTTCGGTCTTGTCTTTCAGACATCCTTTCACCGGGTCAAGCAATGTGTCAATGATCCACTGAATACCTACGGTATGATCGGGAACCGGGAGTGTTTTTTTGATTTTATCCTTGCC
>CAYSCE010000465.1:0-2061 GCA_964429475.1 uncultured Bacteroidaceae bacterium
GCCTGCCTGGACTGCCTGTTGCAGTTAAACTGGCAGACAGGTTCGAAAGGGTTATGGTTATTGGTTAATGGTTAACGGTTAACGGTAATTCATACTTTACTTCTTCCTTCGTATTTCCATGTTCCTTGCCTGCCTGGACTGCCTGTTGCAGTTAAACCGGCAGACAGGTTCATGATTCATTGAAGATTATTGGTTAATAGTAGTGGTCATCCGCAGCGGCGGAGTGAGTAGCCAGCTGACAGCTGAATGCTGATGGCTGATCCGCCGCTGCGGAGCGGGACGTTGAGCAATTTTGTACCTTTGTGTTATGGACGAGCAACATCTGCATAAACATGAGCGGCAGACCCTTTGGGTTGTATTGCTGACAGCGGTGACCATGGCGGTGGAAATTGTTTTCGGGTTAATAACCAATTCGATGGCCCTGCTGGCCGATGGCATTCACATGGGCTCGCATGTGCTGGCCATTGGGCTGAGCTGGATTGCCTATATTCTGGTACGCCGTGCCGCGCGTAGCGATAAATACAAAGACAAAGGCGACCGCATATTGTCGCTTTCGGGCTACACCAGCGGATTGTTGTTGCTTGTATTTGCATTTGGGATTGCATGGAGTGCCATTCAGCGCATCAATAATCCCGTCGACATTCAATTCCGCGAAGCTATTTGGGTTGCCTGCATCGGACTTGCAATCAATATTCTGAGTGCAGTTTTGCTGCATCACGATCACGAAGAAGAAAAGGACCACAACCTGCAGGCCGCCTACATGCATGTGCTGGCCGATGCACTCACCAGTATTCTGGCCATCGGAAGTTTGATTGCTGCCATGACCTGGGGCATTATCTGGATTGACGGAGCCTGCGCTTTAGCCGGTGCAGTCATCATTTCGCGCTGGTCAGTCAAATTGATTGTGCAAAGCGGAAAGAGCCTTCTGTAATGAACATTTCTTATAAAAAGCGCCAGCCTATTATTGTGGTAATGCCCGTTGCAGGTTTGTATAAGTTCAGTCTGTGCACGTAATATGAGCCGGTTGAAACACCTAAACCAAAAGTCCATTTATTTACATTATACAAACATCCTGCACCAATACACATGTTTGTGTGGTATTTGTGGTCATAATCGTCAAGGTATAGGGATGAAACAGGAAAGCCGGTTACACGCAATGAAGTAAAAAATCCAAGATATTTATAAACGCTAAAATACTTAAACCCTATTGTTGGCCCCCAGTAACTGGATGTAAAGTTTCTTTGTTTAATACTCATGTTAATGAAATCAAGATTATAAGAATGTAAATAATTCAATGAAAACAAAGTGAATCCGAATGATAAATCAAAATGATTCGATTTAAGAAAGTTGACATTTAGTGAATTTGAATATGAAAGTTTCTGTTTTTCAGAAGAAAACCCATCCGCTTTATCAATATTGAATAACAGAAAATCATTCTGATAATACATATGCATGTAGGTGGAATCGCGGTTTTGCGCCTGAATCAACAGGCACCACAATACAAAACAAACAACCAATTTTGCTTTCATAATTTATTCAATACTTTTGACAGCATAATAGTATATAGTGGCAACATAATTATGATAGGGATCGTAGCCATACACAACTTTGAGTATGGAATCCTCTTTAAAAGAATATCCATCCAGAGTTTTAAAATCCGGAGGTAAAAACCGCACTTTTACTGGATTATCGAATTGAATCAGTGGATGGCAATTTCTCCACTTCAAGTGTGAATATTGGTGCAGCGCAGAAAATTGTTACGTCAGGGTGCTTTGAATTCTCGGTTGGCGCTGATACAGGATTAAATTATTATCAGCAGGATAACGAAGTTACCTCTATTGGGTTGGATAAGGAAAGGAATGAAATTATTTATTATAACACCGAGAGTGAAATTGAGAAAAGGAAAAACAAATTTGGAATAGGCGCATTTATCGACTTGGAGCTAAAAAATGTATTTTTTGACAATCTCTCGGTATTTTCAAGGTTGAATATCTACCATTCTGATTACATTGATGAACCAATTATAAGAGACGATGTTCCGAAAACTTCAAATATAAACAG
>CAYSCE010000466.1:0-2052 GCA_964429475.1 uncultured Bacteroidaceae bacterium
CAGATATTGACGGAGACTCGGATCTTGTTTTATTTGTAGGTGTCAGTTCCGGCAACATCGCCATTTTTACAAACGACGGAACAGGTGTGTTTACAGCAGCCGGAAATGTACAGGCCGGTGGCATTGACATTATGCTTTCGAATTATTCGTCTCTTGCTTTTGCCGATATTGATGAAGACGGAGATATTGACTTGTTTGTCGGAAATTATAATTACGGAACAATTACGAAGTTTACGAATGACGGAACAGGCGTTTTTACTTCTGCAGGCTTGGTTCAGGCCGACGGAATCGATATCGACCTGACTAATTTTCCGAATTTCACATTTTCCGATCTTGATGAGGACGGTGATCTGGACTTGTATGTAGGCGAACGGTATAATAGTCATATCAATGTTTTTCTGAACAATGGCAGCGGCGTTTTTACGAGCAGTGGATTATTTCAGGCCGATGGTGCTGATTTGACAATTTCGCAGTATGCATTGCCAGCATTTGCCGACATTGATGAAGACGGCGACCTGGATTTGTATGTGGGCGATTGGTTTGGTGGTATTCATGTGTTCAGCAACGATGGCAGCGGATACTTTTCCGCTGAATCTGATCTGGAGTCTGTTACGCCCATTAACTTTGGATATTATACAGCCTGCACTTTTGCAGATATAGACGAAGATGGTGATCTTGATTTATATCTGGGTGGTCAATATGGCAAAGTGTACCAGTATCAGAATACAGGAGATGGCTCATTTGTGCCTTTGGCATTTTTACAGGCCGGCGGAGTTGATATTGATCTGGATAATGACAGTAAACCGGTTTTTGCAGATCTTGACAAAGATGGTGACCTGGATTTATTTGTTGGAACCTATAACGGTATTGTTGCCGCATTTGAAAACAATGGTGGTGTTTTCACTTCGTTAGGTAACATGAATGCCGATGCAGCTGTTATTGATGTTGGTCGTTTTGCAGCCCCGGCTTTTGCAGATATTGACAATGACAACGATCTTGATTTGTATGTTGGTGAAGTGAACGGGCTCATTAAAGTGTTTCTTAATGACGGAACCGGGACATTTACTTCTGCGCCTGATTTTGTGGCTGGTGGAGCAGCGATAGATGTTAGTTATGTTGCCTCCCCGGTATTTGCCGATATGGACTATGACGGCGACCTGGATATGCTTGTAGGTGAATACTTCGGTAGTATTATGTTGTATACCAATGACGGTACAGGAACTTTTTCGGCAGGAGTTGCTCTTCAGTCAAGTGGAAATAACATCAGTAATGCCTATATGGCTGCGCCGGCAGTTGCTAATTTAGACAATGGCTGTGAGCCGGATCTTTACGTTGCATCGTACTACGGTTCGGTTTTCCATTATAACTATGCCGATACTACAGCACCGGTAATCACTTGCCCCGGAAATATAGAGCAGACTCTGTTCGAAGGACAGCCATACTGGACTGTAGCAGGCACTTCATTTGACGTAACGTCACTCACCGACAATTGTCAGATTGTTTCTTTCGAAAATGATTACAGCTTCACCTCAACTCTGGCTGGATATACTTTCCCGGCAGGAAGCGAAACCGTTGTGTGGACTGCCGTTGACGCTGATGGAAATGTCAGCACCTGCACCACCAATGTAAACATCGAAATTTACAATACCATTGCTGACCTTGAAGAGCTCGGTGTGGTTGTGTATCCAAACCCATCCAGTGGCGTGTTTACTGTGGAAAATATCGAAGCATACGATCTGCAGATCAGCGATATGCTTGGTAAAGTAATACGCAGCTATAACAACATCCCTGGTCCGAAACTGGAAATTGATCTTTCCGATCAGGATCCGGGCGTTTATTTTATTACGGTCACCAATGACGAAGAATCGATTACTTCGCGCATAGTGATTGAATAAAACGGATTTTTATTTATTAAAACACCCTGCTGTAGTGGTATAGCAGGGTGTTTTATTTTTCAGGAAATCAGGGAATAGTGGTGACAATTATGAAATGACAAATTCATTCAGGTCTTCATTATTCACGTAGATCTTGCCTTTTCCGTCCAGCCTGGCG
>CAYSCE010000467.1:0-2028 GCA_964429475.1 uncultured Bacteroidaceae bacterium
ATTGTATTGGAAAAATGCAGTCCGTAGCGGAATTCAGAACCCATCGGGTGTGGTTGTAGCACATTGGGAAAACTGTCCGGCAACAATGACTGATAAATGGGCATCGAAGGGTGGGACAGTGGTTGAAGATATTGCTGGCGTAGCAGGACATGTTACAAACACCATAGCATTTCCGAATTTCAGTCCTGTTACTTTTGGAACCATCATAAACAACAACTCGTTACCAGTTGAAATTTTGAGTTATAGTGCCGCTTGTAATGAGGAGGTTGTTGAAATCAGATGGACCACTGCTTCGGAAAGCAACAATGACTATTTTTCATTAGAGCATAGTCCCGATGCCATCAGCTGGCAGGCTCTGGCCATGGTGTCAGGTGCCGGTAACAGCTCAATGAATTTGGATTATGAATACACGGACAACAACCCGTATTCAGGAATCAATTATTACCGCTTGATTCAAACCGATTTTAATGGACAGAAAGATACAATCGGTATTGTTTCAGCGGGCTGTGGTCAATCAGGCGCAACGGTTTCGTATTATCCGAATCCTTTTACATCGGAGCTGACCATTCAGATGGATAATATTGTAACAGACCGGGCTGTTGTTCAAATTTTTGACGCTCTGGGACAGTTGGTATATACAAGGATTCTGAATGCGGAGGAAATTGAAGGTTCATCGGTTGTTTTTGATCTCAGCGGGCTGGCACCGGGCATGTATTCGGTCGAATTCAGTTCCGATGTGTTTATCAGTACCCGAAAAATTGTCCGTCAGCAATAGCAAACCGCCGGTCATAACGGATATTTAAAGAGTCCGGAAAATTGTCTATTTTTGAATTCATGAACTGCAGACTTCTTATTCTTTTTGGACTCATTGTATCAATGACTTTCTCGGGACGTGCGCAATACGAGCCCGACACGGTGTTTACCCGCGGCTGGAATCTTGGAATCAACACCGGTTACTACAAGGCTTCATCGGTCCATGCAGGGTATTACGACGGGCGCCCGCAGAATGAAAACAACATTGATTATGTGCTGAATAATTATTACTGGCGACAGGATATTGAAAGAGAGATATACGAGGAGACCGGGCGTGATTCGTTCTGGCTGGCCGAGTATCCGGCGCAGATGAAATACAACGCGGCCATGATGTTTGGCTTTGTTGCACGGTATCATTATTCGGCCGATTTCTCGTTGAATTTTCAGTTCAATTACGCCAAACTTCAACTGAATGATGTATTTAATCTGGAGGTATGGCCTGCTATTCCCGGGAATGTTCAGTCTTTTGTACCCTGCGCCATTACAGGCGAAGAATCGCGGTCGAATATTGATTTTTCAATGATGTTTTCATTTGCGACAAAAAGCAAAACACCATGGAAGCCTTTCTACGAGCTGGGCGTGAACCTCAACAGTGTTAATGTGAAAAGCGCGCAGATTCATATTTTCGATCTCACGTATAACATCCGTGATATATATGGCGGTGTGCCTTATGTACCAAATACGCCGTTATCGGAATATCCCATACGTCAGGGTGGTGTTGGTTTTGGATTATATTCATCGCTGGGTGTCCGCTATATATTTTCAAAAGATGTCTGGGTCGAATTGCTTGGAATGATCAATTATTCGAAAGTCCACCTGGAAGGATATGAAGAGTTCGGACTGCACTGGGCGCCGGTTTTACGTCTGGTGCTGAGTCCTTCAATGCTCAATGGGCCATCGGATTATTAAACCGGATTATTTTTTCTTAATCAGGATTTGCCCGAAATAATTATTGCGGAAACTTTCAGGTGTGCAGTGTATGGTTTTTCCGTTTGAGTAACCGTAGGTCCAGACATTGAATGAGACCTCATTGGTTTCGGCATTGTAGTTAAACTGACCGTTGTAGATGACAAAATGATTGGACATCAGCGAAAACTTTCCTTTTGAATACATGCGTGTATTGATAAGCAGGATGGGTGTATGTCCTTCCTTAAAGGCAGAATCCAGATTTTCGAGAGTCTGAAGTGCCGGCTTGCGAACAGGCCAGAAGCCGCT
>CAYSCE010000468.1:0-2006 GCA_964429475.1 uncultured Bacteroidaceae bacterium
CTTTACCCATACGAACCTCAGCAGGTTTTTTGGTGATAGGTTTATCGGGAAATATACGGATCCAGATCTGACCTTCACGTTTCATATAACGGGTAAGAGCCTGACGGGCTGCTTCGATCTGTCGTCCTGTAAGCCAGGCTTCTTCCATCGTTTTCAGTCCGAATGATCCAAATGCCAGCTGGTGACCACGCTTGGCATTGCCTTTCATTTTGTCCTTCTGGACCCTTCTGAATTTCGTTTTCTTTGGCTGTAACATGACTCTTCCGTATTATTGATTCGGGTTATTCTTTTTACCTCTGGGTTTGTTGAATCCGCCAGGGCGTTGGCCGCCACGATCGCTTCCTCTTTCAGGGCGGTCGTTACGACGTTGTTTTTTGTCTGTTTTGGGAGCTTCGATTCCGTAAAAATCGGGTTTGCCAAACATTTCGCCTTTGCAAATCCAGACTTTTATTCCCAAACGACCATAAGTGGTGTGAGCTTCCGAACGGGCATAATCGATATCAGCACGCAGTGTGTGAAGCGGCGTACGTCCTTCTTTATAATGTTCTACCCTGCTCATTTCAGCACCGCCGATACGACCGGAAATCGTAACTTTCATGCCTTCGGCACCCATGCGCATGGTTGATGCAACAGCCGTTTTAATGGCTTTACGGTGCGACATACGGCCTTCGATCTGACGGGCAATATTGTTGGCAACGAGTACAGCTTCCACTTCGGGGCGTTTAACTTCAGAAATATTAATCTGAACTTCTTTCAGCGTAATTTTCTTGAGCTCCTCGCGAAGTTCGTCAACATCTTTACCTTTCTGACCGATGATGAAACCGGGTTTTGCGGTGTGGATTGTTACCGTAACGAGCTTAACGCTGCGTTCGATAAAGATTTTCGATACATTGGCTTTGGCCAGACGTACGTTCAGATACTTGCGGACTTTATCGTCCTCGACGAGTTTTTCGCCAAAAGTTTTACCACCGTACCAAATGGAATCCCATCCGCGGGTAATACCAAGTCTGTTGCCTATAGGGTTAGTTTTTTGTCCCATTCTGCTCTATTATTCTTGAGTTTCAACTTTGGTTTCTTCTGCCATACGACTGCCCAGCTCGATGGTCACATGGTTCGAACGTTTCTTGATGCGGTGTGCACGTCCCTGCGGAGCAGGCTGAATACGTTTGAGCATACGGCCACCATCAACATTGATGCTTTTAACATACAGTCCGGCATCTTCCATTCTGATTTTGTTATCAGTTTTCTGTTGCCAGTTGTTGATAGCTGAAGTAAGCAGTTTATATAAATAATCCGATGATGAGTTGGACGAAGTTTTGAGAATAGCCAGTGCAATATCTGCATTTTTGCCTCTTACCAGTTGGGCCACCGGACGCATTTTGCGCGGGGTGATCGGGCAACTGGTCAATTTGGCAAAGAACTGCTCCTTGCGGGCTTCTTTACGCTTGTCGGCACTTATCCGTTTTCTTGCTCCCATGACAATTACCTTTTAATGTTTATTTCTTGTTTTGACCGGCATGACCGCGGAAAATGCGGGTTGGAGAAAATTCTCCCAATTTATGACCCACCATATTTTCGGTAACATACACGGGAATGAATTTGTTTCCGTTATGAACTCCGATTGTAGCACCTACAAAATCGGGAGTAATAACCGATGCACGTGACCATGTGTTGATCGTCACTTTTTTACCGGATTGCAGTGCTTCGATAACCCGTTTCTCGAGTTTTTGGTGCACATAAGGACCTTTTTTCAATGAGCGACTCATAGTGTATCCCTGTTATTTTTTACGACGTTCAATGATTAAATTGTCTGAAGCTTTCTTCCTGCGGGTTTTGAAACCTTTAGAAGGAATGCCTTTTCTCGAGCGCGGGTGACCGCCTGATTGACGACCTTCGCCACCACCCATCGGGTGATCAACCGGGTTCATGGCGACGCCACGGTTACTTTGACTACGGCCCTGCCAACGGCTGCGGCCTGCTTTTCCACTTACTTCAAGATTATGCTC
>CAYSCE010000469.1:0-1993 GCA_964429475.1 uncultured Bacteroidaceae bacterium
CGCCGCTTTTCAGGGTGCGCAACAAGCAGAAAACCAATTATTGCTATTCCGATCAGGAGCGCGTTAATGCCATTCAGGAGCTTGGGCCGAAGCCCGAAATCACCCGATTCAAAGGTCTTGGTGAAATCAGTCCCGACGAATTCCGTCATCTGATTGGTCCGAAAATCCGTCTGGAGCCCGTTCTTCTGAAAAAAGACAATGGCATTGACGATTTGCTGAGATTTTACATGGGGAAAAACACACCCGATCGTCAGGGCTTTATTATTGACAATTTACGGGTTGAAGAAGACATTCCGGAGCCAGCCCTGTAATGAGCAGTGAGCAGGTTAATGGTTAACGGTTAATGGTTACCGGTTATTGGTAATTCATACTTTACTTCTTCCTTCAAACTTCCATGCCTGCCTGTTGCAGTTAAACATGCAGACAGGTTCAGTGTTCAGTACCTGCCTGGACTGCCTGTTGCAGTTAAACTGGCAGACAGGCTCAGTGTTCGAAAGGGTTAACGGTGATCGGTTAATGGTCATTGCTGAGTCCGCCGCGGTGGGTGAGTAAAAATTGTAAGTTGTAAGCCAGTGGTGAGTAGCCAGCTGCCAGCTGATCGCTGATGGCTGAGTGCTGAATGCTGACAGCTGATCCGCCGCGGCGGAGCGGGACCGCATGCCTCATGCCCTATGCCAAATACAGAGCGAGACCCGATAGCTATCGGGTGAGTGTGAGAGCGTAGCTACCAAAAGCATCATGCGTTGTGCGATATTTTCCGACAAACTGGCTATTGGCTACTCACAACTGACAACTATTGCTTATCTTTGCACCCGCATTAAAAAAAACGTTCTATATGTTGTCGCGTCATATCATCCGGGGAAAAGTTCTGCAAGCCATTTATGCCAGCGTTATCAGCGGCGAAACCAGTCTTGAACGAGGTCGCAAGGAACTGATCAATTCGGTTGAAGACATGAGCGATCTGGTGTATTATCAGATTTCGGCCCTGCTTGAATTGCGCGATGTAGCCGAACACAAAATTGAAGAGAACCGTCACAAAATGGTTCCGACACCCAAAGACATTAATCCCGACCTGCAGTTTGTCAATAATGAACTGTTGATGCATCTGCGCGACAACGAATCGGTGCAGAATGCCATTCGCGGACTGCGTGTGAATTGGGCCGACATGAATGATTTTTTTCGTAAAAAATATAAAGAAATACAGGAGTGGCCTGAGTATCAGAAATACATGGAAACCACTGACCATGATTTTGCTACGCAGCGTCAGTTTGTCGTCAAGCTCTTCAAAAAGTTCATAGCTTTCGATGGCAATCTGAAAGCCATGTACGAAGATCTGAACCTTTTCTGGGGCGAAGATTCGTTGCTGACCGGATTGATGGTTCATGCCTGGCTGAAAAACTATGACCCTGAAAAGCCTGCAACAACATCATTTCCTTCGTTGCTGAAGCCATCCGAAGGCTTTGGTGACGACGATGACCGCCAGTTTATGATCAGGTTGTACGATAAAACCATGCTCAATCTGAATAAATACGACGAGATTATTGAAAAACACCTGAAACACTGGGATCTGGAAAGGATTATCGTTATCGATATGCTCATTATAAAATTGGCATTGACCGAAATTACCGTTTTTGAGAACATTCCGGTGAAAGCTTCCATGAATGAATACATTGAACTGGCCAAAGAATTTGGTACACCCAAAAGCCATGTTTTTGTAAACGGATTGCTCGATAAAATCATACAGGACCTCAAATCTTCCGGTCAGATTGTAAAAACCGGTCGTGGACTGGCATAAATTTTCAACTTTTTTCCTTGGATAAAATACTGATTATTAGTGGTATACATAGTTATGAACGACTGTTGAAATATTTATAAAATTTTTATCGACGGTCTTTTTATCTTTATAACCATCAGAAAATCAAATCGTTCGAAGATTTTTCAAACAAACGCAATAAAAAATCAGCTTTATAACTATTGGACAAACAGTTGAATA
>CAYSCE010000470.1:0-1982 GCA_964429475.1 uncultured Bacteroidaceae bacterium
TTTGCACCCCTAATTAAACAAACACAATATGCCAACAAGAATCAGACTGCAAAGATTTGGTAAGAAGGCCGCTCCTTATTACCACGTCGTCGTTGCTGACAGTCGTGCACCACGGGATGGTAAGTTTATTGAAAATCTTGGCATTTACAATCCGCTGACAATCCCGGCTACCATCGACATCAACTTCGAACGCGCCCTTTATTGGGTGAAAACCGGGGCTGCTCCAAGCGACACTGCCCGCGCTATCCTTTCCTACAAAGGCGTTATGATGCGTCATCACCTCAATATAGGTGTTGCCAAAGGCGCCATGACACAGGAACAGGCTGACGCTAAATTCGAAAAATGGCTTACTGAAAAGCAGAGCAAAATCGAACAAAAAGCCAGCAGTGTTAAACAGGCAGGCATTGACGACAAGAAAAACCGTCTCGCCGCTGAGCGTAAAGTAAAAGAAGACCGCGAAAAAGCAATTGCTTTGAAACGCCAGGCTGAAATGAAAGCCGAAGCGAAAGAAGAAGCTGCTGCTGAAGAAGAAGCTCCTGTTGCTGAAGAAGAAGCTCCTGTTGCTGAAGAACCAGTAGCCGAAGCTCCTGTTGCTGAAGCTCCTGAAGCTCCTGCCACTGAAGCTCCCGAAGCCGAAGAACCTAAAGCCGAGTAATTCCGGTACCAACCATGGAAGGACTTGTCCGTATCGGAAAAACAGTCAAAACCCATGGTATTAATGGTGAGGTTCTCATAAAATTTGAAGCCGGTAAAACTCCGGCAAATGAAAATGAACCTGTATTTCTCGATTTTGAAGGAATACAGGTTCCTTTTTTTATTGAATCGCTTCGAAGCTCCATCGATACCGAATGGTTTGTGGTTTTCGAAGAAGTCAATGATAAAACCAAAGCCGAAAAATTGCTGGGACGCGCTGTATATGTGCATCAGGACAATCTGTTAGTCAACGAAGATGAGTTTTCGCTTGACTCACTCACCGGCTACGATGTCATTGATAAAAAACAGGGCCGTGTCGGTGTGTTGTCGCTTATACAAAAAGGCGCACAGGATCTGATGATCATCGACAACAACGGCGAAGAAATTTTAATCCCTTTTGTGGAAGATTTTCTGGTTGCAATTGATCCCGACAAAAAACAAATTATCGTCGAAACGCCCGATGGGCTGCTGGATATGAACCGATAGTGACAGCAGTTTTCGAAAGTCCTAAACACTTCGAAAACTTATCCGGCAGATAATCTTATCTTTGTTTTACTTATTTGTTTTTCAGCGTCAATCAGCGTCCGATATGGAACCTTTCCGGTTTAAACAATTCGAAGTGTACGATCATCATTCGACCATGAAAGTCGGGACGGATGGTGCTACGCTTGGGGCATTCAGCAGCCGGCGCGATTTCCGCCATGCCCTTGATATCGGCACCGGATGCGGATTGATTGCATTGATGCTGGCTCAGAAATCGACCGGCAAGATTCTGGCCATCGATATTGATGAACCTTCGGTAAAGCAGGCTGCATCTAATTTCGCTGCATCGCCGTGGAGCAGCCGTCTGACAGTCCGCTGCAAACCGGTTCAGGAGCTGGCTCAGGAGGTCGGTAATGTTTTCGACCGCATTGTTTCAAATCCGCCATATTTCAACGATAGTCTGAAATCGCCCGATGCGCGACGTACCAATGCGCGCCACAATACCACATTGTCGCACCAGGAACTGGCTTCAGCCGTTAGTCAGCTTTTGTCGCCCGATGGTATTTTCGATGTCATTTTACCCATCGAGGTCTCAATAGCGTTTGAAAGCTTGATGTATTATTCTGGTTTGTTTTTGAAAGAAGAACTTATTTTGTATTCCACTGCTGACAAGCCGATCCGTAAAATCATGTCGTTTTCGCGCACCTACAGCGGTGTTTTCAGTTCAGCCAGCCTCATTATCCGACAGGATCCGGTGCCCGCGATGAATTTCAGTGTATTATCAACATATGTTTTATGGTGTTTGT
>CAYSCE010000471.1:0-1969 GCA_964429475.1 uncultured Bacteroidaceae bacterium
TAAAACTGGCTTTAACACTGGTATTTACCCCATTTTCGCTCGCAGTATTTATTTATAACAATCAGGTGGAATGGATCCCCGGCTTTGTTGTGGCAGCAGGGAGCATTCTTGGTGCAATGCTGGGAGCCCGCGTAGCTTTGCGCAGGGGCATAGGATTTATTAAAATTATTTTATTTGCTGTTTTGATATTATCGGCGGCAAAACTCATTTTCTCATAGAAGTTTTTATATTTGCTGAAAAAATTTGGGGTTATGAAAAAACTATTTCTTTTCTCATTTGGATTATTGCTTGCTTTTGGCCTAAAAGCGCAGCAAGGGGTATTGTACCAGGCCGATGATGTGCTGATAAAACAGGCTGCCGCAGCCGATCCTTCTCTGTCAACGCGTTATGTTGCCTATGAGCAGAATTTTAAAAACCTGATGAATGCTGCAAAAACCGATACACTTATCGGTGGTAAACGCATCATCCCGGTTGTCTTTCACATTATTCATGTGTATGGTGCCGAAAACATCAGCGACGATCAGGTATACGATGCCATTGAAAAACTCAACATTGATTACAACCTGCAAAACGCAGATACAGCCGATATCTATCCGCTGTTCAAGCCCCGTGCAGCCAATTGTCAGATTGAATTTCGTCTGGCCCGCGTCGACACCAATGGTAACTGTACTTCGGGAATTGTACATCATTTCGATCCGCAAACCAATTTTGCCTATTTCAATACAATGGCCAAATATTGCTGGAAACCCAGTGAGTACATGAATATTTTTGCTGTGAATTTTATTTATCCCGAAGGGATGAGTCTTCCGGATGGTGCATTCATTGGTGGTATGTCGCCGTTTCCTCCGAGCAATACGCTCACGCAGGCGCTTACCGGTGGCGACACGTTGATGGATGGCGTGCTCATTCGTCAGGATTGCATTGGAACCATCGGCACCGGTGCTGATATGGCCGGCATGGGAATTAATCTGATGAACCGGACTTTTACGCATGAAACCGGACATTATTTCAATCTCTATCATCCGTTCCAGTCAATGTATGCTTCGTTTGGCATTGATGGTTGTGGAATGCCGCCTCTTTTTGTTACCGGCGATGAAGTGGATGATACTCCTCCGGTTGCTGCTGCAACTCAAAACACATCGCTTGCATGTTTTACACCTGGCAGCATTAATTCATGCAATACCGACGATCCGGATGAACCTGATATGATCGAAAATTATATGGATTATCAGTTTGGATATTGCACCAACCTGTTTTCGCTGGGTCAGCTCGACCGCATCAACACTACATTAATGAATGATCGTCGCAACCTTTGGTCGTACGAAAATTTGCTGGCTAAAGGCGTGCTTGATACCAATGTTGTGTTATGCGCTCCGATTGCAGATTTCCATGCAAATACACATCTTGTATGTGCCGGAGGCTCTGTTGACTTTTTCGATGTTTCGTTCAACGGCACGGTAGATACCCGCACATGGACATTCACCGGCGGAACCCCTGCTACTTCCAATGTTCAGTATCCAACCGTGACGTACAGTACACCCGGTGTTTATCCTGTTACACTGAGTGTTTATAATGCAACCGGTGGCGATACGGTTACAATGACCGATTATATCACCGTAAAAGATCCAGCTTTGGTAACAGCTGCGCCACTGACTGAATCGTTCGAGACAATTAATTTCAGCAATGATCTGATTATTCATAGTGATACGGCTGCAGCATGGACCCAGTCTTCGGTTGCATGTACCGGAAGCAAGGCCATTTATCTCAACAACTTCGACGGAAATCTTGCAGGCAGCTTCGATTCATTTATACTGCCGGCGTATGATTTATCTGATCTTGGCGAGCACAGCAAGCTTCAATTCCGTTGCGCCTATGCACCAAAATATGTAGCAGCATCATTGTTGACGGCAGCTGATACCATCTATGATAAGCTCAGCATCCTGTTCTCCGATGATTGTGGTGTTACCTG
>CAYSCE010000472.1:0-1969 GCA_964429475.1 uncultured Bacteroidaceae bacterium
ATAAAACAATGAAAAAATCCATCGTATTCTTAATTTCGTTACTGGTTGCCATTCCTGCAATTTTTTCTCAAAACAAACTTACACCCGAACTTCTTTGGAAACTCGGGCGGGTGAGTGATATGCAGGTTTCGCCTGACAAAAAATCAGTGCTGTATGGCATCACATATTATAATCTGGAAGAGAACAAAGGTAACCGCGACCTTTATATTATTCCTGTAAACGGTGGCACACCTGTGAATATTACCAATACGCCCGGTAGTGAATGGAACGGAATATGGCGTCCCGACGGTAAAAAGATCGGTTACATTTCTGCTGAAAGTGGCGATCCGCAGCTCTGGGAGATGAACCCCGATGGCAGCAATAAAAAACAAATCACTTCATTTGAAGGCGGTATTACCGGTTTTGCTTATTCACCAGCTATGACACACATACTTTTTACCCGCGACATCAAACTCGACAAGACTGTAAACGAAGTGTATCCCGATCTGCCGAAAGCAGATGCCCGCATCATTGATGACCTGCTGTATCGCCACTGGAATGATTGGCACGACTTTGCATACAGCCATATCATCGTTTCTGCCTATTCCGATGGCAATGTTTCCGGTGCGCTTGATATTCTGCGTGAAGAAAAATTTGACACACCGCTGACACCGGATGGCGGCATGGAACAGATAGCCTGGAGTCCTGACGGTCAGAAAATAGCTTATGTTTGTCGCAAACTGCATGGCAAAGAAGAAGCGATCAGCACCAATTCCGACATTTACATTTTCGATATGCAGACCAGCATTACCAGCAACATTACAAAGGATATGCCCGGCTATGACCTTGATCCGATGTTTTCGCCCGATGGCAAAAAAATTGCCTGGTGCAGCATGAAGACTCCCGGTTACGAATCAGATAAAAAACGGCTCATGGTTTATGATTTCAACTCAAAAACCTATTCAGATGTTAGCGAAAGTTTTGATGAAAGTGTTTCAACACTCCGCTGGAATGCCGACAATAATATCATTTATTTCCTGAGTTATACAAAAGGTACCTGTCAGGTATTTCAGGCTGACTTAACTTCCAAAAAGATAACACAACTTACCAAAGGAACTCATGATTTTACCGAATTGTTCGCTGACGGAAAGACCGCGCTGGGCGTAAAGATGTCCATGTCGATGCCTTCAGAGATTTACCGTATCGAAACCGAAAAAGGCTGGTCATATATTGATCAACTTACATTTACCAACAAAGAGCTGCTCGATAAAATCAAGATGGGCAGGGTGGAAGAGCGCTGGATCACCACGTCGGACAAAAAGAAAATGCTGGTTTGGGTAATTTATCCGCCCAACTTTGATAAAAACAAAAAATATCCTGCTTTGCTTTATTGTCAGGGCGGACCGCAGAGCACCGTCAGCCAGTTTTTCTCGTATCGCTGGAATTTTCAGATGATGGCCGCCAACGATTATATTGTTGTAGCGCCCAACCGTCGCGGATTGCCGGGCTTCGGTCAGGAATGGAACGACCAGATTGCACTGGATTACGGCGGACAGAATATGCGGGATTACCTCACGGCCATCGATTCCGTTTCGAAAGAACCTTATGTGAACGCTGATAAACTTGGAGCTGTGGGCGCAAGCTATGGCGCATTTTCGGTGTACTGGCTTGCCGGTAACCACAACAAACGTTTCAAGGCATTTATAGCTCATTGCGGCATGTTCAATTTCGAAAGTTGGTACGGCACTACCGAAGAAATGTGGTTTGCCAACCACGACCTCGGCGGCGCATACTGGCAAACGCCCAAACCAAAAAGCTACGATTTTTCACCGCATAAATTTGTAGGCAACTGGGATACGCCGATACTGGTAATACACGGCGGCTATGATTTTCGCATTCCATACACCGAAGGCATGCAGGCATTTGATGCCGCTCCTCTCGAAGGGCGATTCCCGTCGCATACCGACGCAGTCGCTTCGCATGGGGATTC
>CAYSCE010000473.1:0-1969 GCA_964429475.1 uncultured Bacteroidaceae bacterium
TCCTGAAGCAACCAAAGCAATCATCGACGATGATGGATGGCTCCACACCGGCGATATTGGAACTGTTGACCAAAACGGAAACATCTTTATCCGCGGCCGTAAGAAAAGCATGATTCTGAGCGCTTCAGGACAAAACATCTATCCCGAAGAAATCGAAGCCGTTCTGGCAAATTACCGTCTGTTCCTCGAAGTGCTGGTGGTGGAAAG
Organism: uncultured Bacteroidaceae bacterium; assembly: GCA_964429475.1. Taxonomy (GTDB): domain Bacteria; phylum Bacteroidota; class Bacteroidia; order Bacteroidales; family DTU049; genus GWF2-43-63. The sequence goes on from CAYSCE010000473.1 coordinate 208, forward strand.
AAAAAACAAACCGGTGGCCCTCATCTTTCCGGATACCGATTATATGAAAAAACACGGCATCAGCGAAGAACATTTGCCGGAGAAAATCAAGGAAACCATCAAGGAAGCAAATCACCACCTGGCAGCGTATATGCGGGTTGCAGACTTCGAAATCATGAAAGACGAATTCGAAAAAACACCGAAGAAAAGCATTAAGAGATTTAAGTATCAGTAAAAATACGAGATACGAAATAAGAAATACGAAATGTGAAATGCGAATGATGTCTCGCTCAGTCGCCGAGAAGAGAGCAGCTTTCAGCCGTCAGTCTTCATGCCGCATGCTTTTACGTCGCCTTTATAGACTTGACAACTTTTAACTTTCTACTCGCAAAGCGCTGAGCACGATGCGGTTGGGAGTAGTCTAATTAATCGGAGTTGTCGGGATGAGTCTCCAGACTCAACCCCGGAAATTACTTTTTCAGACTACACCCAACCGCCCGAGTGAGCCCAAAATACGAGATGTGAAAATATGGGGCTTCGCCCATGTGGCGCTTTGCGCATGTGTGAATATGAAAGAAGTTTAAAATACAAGATAATGTCCCGCTCCGCCGCATGCCGCAAGCCTCATGCCCGGAGTTTATCCCGACGTCCGCCGCGGCGGAGCGGGACCGCATGCTGCATGCCTCATGCCCTATGCCTCAACACATTAGCATATTAGCACATTTAATTGTACTTTTGCAGCCTCAAAGTAAAATCAAAAAAAACAAACGACATGAAATTACTGGAAGGCAAAACCGCCATCATCACAGGTGCTGCAAGAGGAATCGGAAAAGCCATTGCTCAGACCTATGCCGAAAACGGTGCAAACGTTATCATAACCGACCTGGCTGTGACTGAAGAAACACAGCAGTTTGTTGAAGAACTTAAAAAGTTGGGCGTCAAAGCCAAAGCTTTTGCCAGCAACGCTTCGGTGTTTGCTGACTGCGAACAGCTGATCAACGATGTCACCGCCGAATTTCCGGTGATCGACATTCTGGTAAACAATGCCGGTATCACGCGCGACAATTTGCTTATGCGCATGACCGAACAGGACTGGGATCTCGTTCTCACCGTCAACCTGAAATCGGTTTTCAATATGACCAAAGCCATTCAGAAAGTCATGCTCAAACAACGTTTCGGCTCTATTATCAATATGAGCTCGGTCGTCGGAATTGAAGGCAATGCAGGACAGGGAAACTACGCTGCGTCGAAAGCCGGCATCATTGGTTTCACCAAAAGCATCGCACAGGAACTTGGCTCACGCAATATTCACTGCAACGCCATCGCTCCGGGTTTCATCGAAACCGAAATGACCGCCAAATTGCCCGAAGACATCCGCAACAAATGGATTAACGATATTCCTTTGAAAAGAATCGGCACCACTAAAGATGTAGCGAATGTAGCCGTATTCCTTGGATCTGATCTGTCCGACTATGTTTCGGGTCAGGTGATCAGCGTTTGTGGTGCTATGCAACAATAATTTCTATGGGCCTCATTTCCGGATATCCGCTTTGGATGATTGTTCTGTGTGTAGCACTGGGAGCTGCATACGCGATTGTTCTGTATACCGGAAAACATTCTCGGAAATGGCGCCCCGGCATTCGCCGCCTGCTGTTTGCTTTGCGGTTTATTGTCGTAACTGTTCTCGCTTTTCTGTTGCTGGAACCGTTAATCAGACTCAATACGAAAATTCCGGACAATCCTGTTTTAGTTGTGCTGACTGACAACAGCCGCTCTATGACAG
>CAYSCE010000474.1:0-1964 GCA_964429475.1 uncultured Bacteroidaceae bacterium
ACTGTACAATAGGCGGTTATAAAATCTGAAATTTTATAGTGTCGAAGTCAGGAAACAGTGGACTGAGCCTGCGCAAGTCCTCCGCCTATCAGAGAAATGAAAATGAAAATTAAAAAGAAGCGTTTCATATGATTGTGTTTGTTGTTTGTCCAAAATGAAGCGGAATCCATCTGGTAAAAACGTTTGAAATCCGCACTGCAATTAGTTTTTAGGTGAAAAATATTGTAAATCGGAAAGGCCGTAAACTACGAACCAGCACATTTCTGTGCTGGTCCGGTATGAACTATTTTTCAAGCGTAAATTCTAGTGTACCAAAGTAATTTTCCCCCAGAATTTCCGCCAGAGCTGATCTGCATATTTTACTTCAATAAAGTAGGTATATACATTCTGCTCAGCAAATTTCCCATTGATTTTACCATCCCAACCGGTATGAACATCATCTGATTCAAAAACCATCTGACCCCAACGGTCAAAAATACGCATACGGAAGGTGTTGTCACCCATGCCTGCACCAATACCGGCCGGCATGAAAACATCATTTATTCCATCTTCATTATATGGTGAAAATGCGTTTGGAATGTAGAAGGCGATATCCTGAATGACGGAAATGTACGTGTAGGCTGAATCGGAACAGAATCCATTGTCAACCACCATCCAAACGATATAATCGCCGGTGGAAGTGTAGGTATGACTTGGGTTGGTTTCGAATGAATAATTGGTTGGTGAACCGAAATCGCCGAAGTCCCAGAACCAGTTAAGTGCACCGGTTGCCATATCGGTAAAGCCGACAGTTGCATTATCGAGATTGATAATATTTGAATCTGCCACAAATGCGGCTATAGGTACATCGTAACCTTTTACCATACTTGGATAAACAGCAGACGCCGGGCATCCGTGAATAGAAACTACATCCAGTGATACATCGTATTCGCCGGGATTTGAAAACACATGGATGGGTGAGTTTTGCGTGCTGAAATTAGCTGCACCGGAGGTCGGATCTCCGAAATTCCAGCTGTAGGATATTGCAGCAGGATTGACATCGGAATTGAAATCAACTACAACAGGTATACAACCGGCTGAAGGAACTGGTGTCACAGCAATGCTTGGAGTGGGGTAAACATCAACCATTACAGATGTAGTTCCGGTACAGCCCATTACATTTGATGCAGTTACTGTATACGTGGTTTGCGCTGCAGGTGTGGCAACGGCAATTCCTGTACTGTCGGAAACCAGTGATGGATCGGCGGCCCAGGCATAGGTATCACCGCCACTGGCTGTGAGTGTAACACTGCTATCGGGGCAAACCGAAGCGGAGGATGGAGTAATAGAAACTGTTATATCGGAATTTACAACCACCGTTCGTACTTCGGAATCACTACACGCTCCTTGTGTTGAGGTAAGTGTTATATTGTAGGTTCCCGGAGTAGGCCATGAAACTTCGTACGGACCTGCGCCTGAGCCGGAAATAACAGTACCCCCGTTAAAATTGTAGGTATAGGTAACATTAGGATCGGCAGCACCGGCAAGACCGATTGTTGAAGGTGAGTTTACACAAACCGGTGATTCTGTAACAAAATCGGCAGATGGAATCGGAATAACATTTACAACAACTGTATCGGTAGCAATGTTTCCGAGTGAATCGAAAATGGCCACAATATACTCAGTGGTCATTGTAGGAGTGACAGTCTGAGAAAGTGTATTGGTTGGTCCGTTTGACCAGAAGATATTCTGTGATTGCGGACATACGATTTGTACTTCGTCGATACCCCAGTGATCCCAGTTATTGCCGGAAGTCAGATCCTGATACCAGCGGATTTTTGTAGAAGGGCCAAAAGCCGCAGGTGGAACCGGAAGTGAATATTCATTCCACACGTACAATGGTCCTGAGTAGGAATAATTGGGTGTCCAGTATTGAATATCGATCCAGGAAGTGTATGGCGGCAGCGAATATTGGAGGTGTACAC
>CAYSCE010000475.1:0-1956 GCA_964429475.1 uncultured Bacteroidaceae bacterium
GTTTTCTATGAAAAAACTGCTTGCTTCCCTGCTCCTGATTGTGTGCCTGATACCGGCCCATACACTGTTTGCACAGAACGGTGAAAAGCGCTCCGATGTATATTTTACAAAAGATATTTCACCCGAAGGTGTGATGAAGTTGTTTGCGTTTTATCGCGACAGCGTGCGTGGCAACGTGGGCATCAAGGTGCATTTTGGCGAGGATGGCAATGAATATTTTGTGCCGGCAACGCTGGTCGAGCCGCTTTGCAAGGAACTAAACGCGACCCTGATCGAAACCAACGTGGCCTACAACGGCCGCCGCCACGAAACGGCTTCGCATAAGGAACTGGCCAAAGATCATGGTTTTACTTTTGCGCCCATCGATATTCTGGACGAAGGCGGAACCCTGATGCTGCCCATCGAAGGTGGCAACTGGTTCGACACGGCCCGCATCGGTAAAAACATCGAAAAATACGAAACCATCATTTATTTCACCCACTTCAAAGGTCATGGCAGCGCGGGTTTTGGCGGCTGCATCAAAAATGTGTCGATGGGTATGGCTACCATCGAAGGCAAAAAGCTGATGCATTTCAACAATTTTCCGAAAACCGACAACCCGAAATGTGTTGGATGTGGCGCTTGTGTGGCCGATTGTCCGGTGGGCGCCATTACCCTGAATCCGCTGAAAATTGATAAGGAAAAATGTATTGGCTGCGGCAAATGTATTTCGTCGTGCCATGTTGGTGCGATTACAGATCCTGCCGATACCGATAAAACCCAACGTTTTCTGGAAGGACTGGTGGAATATGCCAAACCGGTGTGCGAAATGAAAAACTCGTTGTATTTCAATGTCATCATCAATGTTTCGCCCAGCTGCGACTGCGCGCGGAATCCCAAAAAGCCCTTTGTAACCGATATCGGCATTCTGATGTCGGACGATATTGTTGCCATCGAAGCTGCAGCGCACGATCTGGTTGATAAAGCGCATAACTGCAACGATGCTTTTCTGAAAGAAAACTCGGTCAGTGGCAAGCATCAGATCGATTATGCCGAAAAGCTGGGCATGGGCAACAAAGCTTACAACCTCATCAATATTGATGAAAAGGGGAAAAAATAATTCCGGTTGTCGCCCAGACTCCGCCTTTTCTTCCGCGAATTATTCACCCATTATATCATTTTTATCGGTGTTCCCTTCGTCAGGCTCAGGACGGCGCATGAGCTCAGCGCCTTTCAGTCGCTTCGGTTAACGCTGATTTCCGCGAATCCTCAGCAGGTCTTATTTGCGCCAATCTGCCAGCATCAGTCACTGTCGTGACATGATGGGCAGACAAGTGCGAATTTCCCTTCCCCGCCGCGGCGGGTGCTGTAAATTTTGATTCTGGGTTCTTCAATTCGCCACAACGCCACCAAGGCTCAAAAAAAATATACTGCTTAGTTCCCGGTCTCCATCTGCGATTCAGCTTTTGAGAGTTAGCCGGGATCTCATCGGGAACCTTCGCAGCACTTCCACTATTTTTATCCACGAATCTGCCTGACTGCCTGTTGCAGTTAAACTTGCAGACAGGTGAACGCTGATTTCCGCGAATCCTCAGCAGGTCTTATTTGCGCAGATCCTCCAGCATCTGACACTGTTGTGACATGATGGGCAGACAAGTGCGAATTTGCCTTCTCCGCCGCGGCGGGTGCGGTAAAGTGCGATTCAGGTTTGAGCAAAAATCTTGTCACGTGGACACACACCCATTGCTGGGCGCGACTTCCCGACATTTTAGCCCCGCCAAATGCGGAGTAAACTCCAGCTTGTTAAAGTTAACCACCTGGTCTGCTGACCTGGAATTTTATCTGACTGGCAAGGCAGACGTCGGGGAAACGGACTCCAAAATGTTGGGTACCTGCGGTGAAGTCCGATTCTGTGTACGTTGTAAATATTGCCACTACAGCATGAATACACCAAACATTTTTGCGGGCCTTTGTATC
>CAYSCE010000476.1:0-1918 GCA_964429475.1 uncultured Bacteroidaceae bacterium
GGAGCTATTGCCACAAAAAACAGCTCTGCAACCTGCGCCATTGGTAGGTGGAGCTATGGTAATATTGGCACCAGACCATCCGCCGGTCCATGAACTGCCCGACCATTGAAGCAAATCAGCATCCTGTGCCCAAAGATTGGTATTTCCCGGAAATGATGTACCAGGAGCAACCGTATTAAAACAACTATCAACAAAATATTGCGGATAGGCCAGATACGACAGCATCAAAAAACAAAAAATCAGAACCCCCTTTTTCACAATTTTTTTGTTTTAGACAAAAATATGCAGGCAAAGTAAATTTAATTGCCAATGATTTAATAATCCGTCTAAATATATCCGATTATTCGATAAGTCAAACAGCCGATTATTTCATGAAGCAACTCATCCCAGATTTCGAGCGCTTCGGTCTGAGGCATCAGCAGATTCATCCAGTACCAGCTGCGGTCGCCGGCTGTCAGATCAACCGGAAAAGGATCGACCATTAACCCGGCTTTGTTGAAACAACCCAGACTCCGCCTCATGTGAGAGGCCGATGTAATTAAAAGAAAGCTGCCACCCGGAAAATGTTTATTCAGAATGGCTGCGGAGTTCACAGCATTTTCGCGCGTATTGTTTGACAAACTGTCGATCAGAATGTCTTCGGCCGGAATGCCTATGTTTATCAGATAATCGCGCAGCAAAACGCTTTCAAGCATGTCGGGATACTGCATGGAGCCGGAACCGCCCGAAATCAGAATTTTACCGGCTTTGTCGTGTTTATACAGCCACAACGCCTGCATAATACGGTCGGGGTTATTTCTGAAAGTCAGTGTTTTATTCTGCGCATCGGTAGTAACAATGCCGCCGCCGAGTACAATGACTGCATCGTATTTTTTCCGGATGGAATAGACCGAAGCTGGCTCTGGTTCCCACATGCGCATAAATTCCTTGGCAATGAAAGGATTGGTGAAAAATAATCCTGTAGCCAGTGCAGCAATCAGAAAACGCTTTTTGAGTTTTGGTTTGCGCAGGAACAGCGAAAGCGCTGTCAGCGCCAGAATCCACGTGATCGGACTGAACAGGAAAGCCAGTATTTTACTCAGAATAAAAAACATATTGCTGTCAAAAATAGTGTTTTTCGTTGATACCGGTGCCGAACAATGCGAAATCGAAACGGGCAGGATCATCCGGATCGAGTAATCTGCAATTTTCAGTAACTTCGATTACGGCTTTAGCATCGGTCTGTTTGCGGCTCAGCAGGACGGTTTCACGCGCCACGCGGGCAGAGTGAACATCGAGCGGAATGAGTAATTTTTTCATCGGAAATGAATCGGTCCACAAGCCAAAGTCCACACCCTGATTGTCGCGGCGCACCATCCAGCGAAGAAACATGTTGAGGCGCTTGGCCGCACTGCCCCGCTCCGGCGAACTAATGTGCTTTTCGAAACGTTTCTCATGCGGGTATTGCAAAACCACTTGCCGGAAATGTTCAATGGCATCGAAGGCATTTGAATTTTTACTTTTCAGAATTGGCTCTGAAAACACGCGCTGCAGGCCGCCTTCGTACAGGTAAATATTTTTCAGACCTTCGCAAAGTGTTGCTGCGTCAAACGAATTGAAAGTGCGATACACAAAACCATTCAGTTTTTTCAAGTCATTTTGCGTATGTCCGATAATGAACTGAAAAGGTGCATTGTCCATGCGCCGCATCAGTTGCTGTGCTCCGGCAATAATGGCTTTACGGTTTCCCCATGCAATTAGCGCCGAAAACAGCGCAGCAATTTCGATGTCTTCCTTCTGGCTGAACATGTGCGGAATTGAGATGGGATCGCTTTCAACAAACGAAGGGTTGTTGTAGAAAGCGGCTTTTTCGTTGAGCCAGTCTGCGGTTTTTGGGTCCATGTAATTATTCATTCTACGAGTCAATATAAGTCCACTA
>CAYSCE010000477.1:0-1896 GCA_964429475.1 uncultured Bacteroidaceae bacterium
GAATATGCTGCGGATGATATGGCCTGACCATTTTGCGGAGCTTGCGGCGCCACAACACATCGATGCTGAACGAAAGACGATGATTGATTTTGTCGTAGGTCGGTGCAATGTCATTGAACATGTCAACAACATCCTGTTTTTTGGGTTCGTTTTTTTCCGGATTATCCATGTATTAGCCGCGGCTTGCTTCCAGCGATTTCAGAAATTTTTCCTGATCGACAGGGACCACACCAACATATTCGCACACAATGCCGGCCGCAATATTTGACCATTCGGCCATTTCGTCCGGTGTGGCACCGATAGCCAGAGCCAGCGCTGCAACAGCAATTACGGTGTCGCCGGCACCCGACACATCGGCCACTTTGCGCACGCGGGTCGGCATGTGAATGTAATCGGGTTTTCCGTTTTCGTGATGACACAGCAACATGCCGCGTTCGCCCAGTGTGAGCAGCAGATAGCGTATATTCTGTTGTTTGCGGAACTCTTCGCAAAAGGCGGCCAGTTCATTCATTTCAACCGGCAACTCTTTATTCAGCGCGTCGCGCAGTTCTTTCAGGTTGGGTTTGAAAACAGTGACATTTTTGTAATGCTGAAAATTGCGTTTTTTCGGATCAACCAACACCGGAATATTGTGCGCATTGGCTGTTGCAACCACAGATTCAATCAGGGTTGCATCGATCACACCTTTGTCATAGTCTTCAAAAATAATGGCATCAAATCCATTGGCTTCGATGAGCGATTGCACGTGTTGTGTAAATGCAGCCTGCAGATGCGCGGGCAGGGGAGCATCGGTTTCCTCGTCTACACGCAGCATCTGGACGTTGTTTCCGATGATTCTGAATTTTGTGGTCGTAATGCGGTCGCTGCTTTTCAATAAACCATTCTGAGGCATTCCGTGTTCAGCCAGCAGCTGACCGAATTCTGCGGCCTTGTCGTCGTCGCCCAATACAGCAGCCAGAATGGCGGTGCTGTCGAGTGCGTGTACATTCAGTGCAACATTGGCAGCGCCACCCATGCGGCTTTCGCGCTTTTCGACCGATACCACCGGCACCGGTGCTTCGGGACTGATGCGGTCAACACGGCCCCAGATGTAGGCGTCAAGCATCACATCGCCAATGATGAGCACTTTTTTCTGCTGAAAAGGATTTCCTCTGAATTGCATGAGAAATGATTTATTGTTCTGCAAAAATACGAAACACTCTGAAATGAATCTCATCAGCATTAAAACGCATTGATATTGGCTGAAATTCCTGCAATTATATATTCCCGGAATGAAATTCAATTCAGACTGATTTTGTCAATCATGCATGGCTGAAACGGTCACTGAGCTTGCGGTCACTGAGCCTGTCGAAGTGCCGAATTGCAGGATCAGCCATGTGGGGCTCATCATCCACCGCAGATACTGATATTCATCAGCATGACACGGTGGATGATGAAAATCCGGCTTTTGCACAACGAGTTAAAAACTCCGTGCAACTCTGTGTGTACTCCGCGCAACTCTGTGTACATGTTCAACAACAACCATTGATTTTTATTCATTGAAATTTCTTTACTACTTTTCCGTTTAATGATTACATTTCCGATATTTGCACCATGAAAAGTATTTTGCGACTTTCCGTTTTTGTTTTTGCAGCAGTCAGTTCAGTTCTGTTTTTGTCGTGCAGCAAAACGGTCTATCAGGCATCGCGGTATCAAACACCGGCAAGCGACAGCCTGGATTTCTCGTATCTCGATATGAATTCCGATGCCGCATCAGGAATATATTACCGCGTCATGCACACAGATTCGGCGCTGGTTTTCGAAGTTGCCGTTCTGGATGAAGTCTCGCAACGAAAAATTCTGATGAACGGCTTGAATGTTTTTTAGATATGAATCATCAATCATTTCTCTGGAAAA
>CAYSCE010000478.1:0-1896 GCA_964429475.1 uncultured Bacteroidaceae bacterium
GCTGAGCAAATCTTCGTACACTGAGAATGTTGCAGATGAACTATTATTATGTATTAATGGCAAAAATGAAAAGTGTCCGCGATCGTACAACAGTATACGCCTGTCAGTAGGAATCATCCACTGTCCCAATGAATTTCGGATTCCGCTCATGTAAAATTTCTCATCCTGCATTATGCCTGTTTCATAGCCCCGGATAGCCGACACTCTGTTTTGCTTCAACTTTGCAAGCTGTCCGTTATAACTTGCAAATACCATGTCGGAATCATTGTCTTCAAAAATGCTCCAGATGTATTTTGGCATTCCCGATTTTTCGGTGTAGTTGCGGAATGCATACGATTGAAGTTTAAATACGCCTGTTTCAGTGCCAAACCACAACAAACCATTTCTATCCTCGGCAGCACAGGTAATAAAAACATCGGCAATGGAATCCTGGTCGGTAACTGAGCCCTCCTGGTTTACCCGAATCCAGCAGGAATTGTTTTGTATCAACAGAATGTCTTTATTTCTGAGTGGAAAAATCAATGAGCTGATCCATTGCTTTCCAGCATCATACAACAGTTTGCACTCTTTTCCATCGTAGGAATACAAGCCTCTTTTACGGTGCGGAGTATTGTCGGTTCGCAAAACAGGAAAATACAGTCTGCCGTCCATTAGTTTTATCATACCAACAAAGCCTTTCATCAAAGGGGTTATTTCATCCTTTTTTGAAACAGAATAAATTCCTTCGAAAGTTGAAACAATAATGTCTGTCCTTCCCGGAAGTCTCGATACATCGCTGATATACTGACCTTTTTCAATCCGGATATATCGCACCTGAAGCTGCTGATCAATCACATAGGCAAAACTGTCCGAAATCAGATACAAATCAGCCGTGGCGGTGTTCGCCGAAATCCGGTTGATATTAAACGTATTGGTTTTAAACATCAGCGAAGCCTTGTTGTCGCTGATTCGTGTCATAGAATTGCTTGAAATAAAATGAATGTCAACGCCCTGCTGAAAAACGCCCTGTAAATAACCGCCCTGCCCTTTGGGAAAGCTTAAATTGTAAAAATCATTGCCGTCGAAACAACTGTATCCGCCCTTTGTCCCAATCCAGATCAGATTGCGGCTGTCCTGCATAATTTGTGTTATCTGATTTTGCGGCAATCCGTCAAATACCGTATATTGCTTATAGCTGTATTGCTGCGCAAAACATGATAAAAAGATGATTTGTATGAATATAAATATTGCGGTTTTCATATTAATCAGGTTCAAATATAAACAATATCCTGCAATTGAAATAATTTCGGATACCGGAAAAATAATTGCAGTATATTCTTTTTCAGACAATTCAATATTCACACGCCAACGCATGTCCGCCGAAGCAGACAGAGCGAGATTTAGCTTAAAGCTTAAAAATTTAAGCTTAAGAATTCGTGATTCAACGTAATCTTTAAGCATTAAGCGTTAGGCATTAAGCTGCAAACGTTGTGCATTCCGCCGCACGCCTCATGCCGCATGCGTTATGCCCTGTGCTTTGCGCGTTCACGTCGCCTTTTAACTTGATGACTTGATGACTTTCAACTCGCGGAGCTCGGTGCGTCAGGCGTCAGGCATCAGGCGTTATGCTCTGTGCGTTGTGCGTTGTGCTTTGTGCGTTATGCATTGTGCGTTGTGCGTTGCGCGTTGTGCAAATATTCCTACCTTTGTCTTTTGAATTCATTATGCGCATCGACATCCTCACCTTATTCCCCGAAATGTTTACCGGCCCGTTTACCGAGTCGATAGTAAAGCGTGCTGTTGCCAAAGGTCTGGTCGAAATTCATATTCATAACATCCGCGATTTTTCGAAAGACAAACATCAGCGCGTCGATGACTACCAGTTTGGCGGCGGCGCCGGAATGGTTATGATGGCCG
>CAYSCE010000479.1:0-1895 GCA_964429475.1 uncultured Bacteroidaceae bacterium
ACACAATGTCGGGGCCGCTGCACAACACATATGCTGAATTCCGCTCTGCGACAGTGGTTTTGGCGTCAGTGAAATAGTCTCCGACTTTCTTGAACTCGTTCATTCCGAAAGGTATAAAGCGGTCGCCCGGATTCCATTTTCTGACCAAAAGAGGAAAATTTATTTCAACGGGATTCAGGTAAGCCGTGTTTTGTGGCGAAATGAGATCCATTTTCGACTGCAGCCGGGTTATTTCCATCCGCAGCGCGAAAGGTAAATGGCTGGTGTCAAGGTCTTCGTCGATGTACCAGCATCGCTCTTCCGTTTCTTCCTCAATGGGTCTCAGCTGCATTTTGTTGCGATGTACAAACAATTGATACTGCTTCGACAAAAACATCATGGGCTCCGATGGATTTTCGTTCGCGAGAATGGAGCCTGCACATGACGGAGCAAATCCATAGGTGAGTAAAAACTGCATCAACAGCAGCTTTGCTGAGGCTTTTTGTTTCAGTTGCTGCAGATCAATTCCTTCTTTAAACGGATCGCCCAGGCTTTCAAGGACTTGTTTGCTGTTGTTGGAAAACCAGTGCTGGTATTCGCGCAAATTGGCCACCGATGCGGCTGCACGTCCCGTAAATCCGGGCATGATTTCTTCGAGAAGCGGCGTGATTTTATGACGGATTTTGTTTCGCAAATAATGATTGGTGGCATTGGAGCTGTCTTCGACATGCGAAATCATGTGCTTTGCCGCATAATCTTCAATGTCTTTTCTTGAATATTCCAGCATGGGGCGGAGCAGTCTGTTTTCGGCTTCGCGGATGCCGGCCAGGGTCGATAAACTGCCTTTGCGGTTGAGCGCCATCAGCAGCGTTTCAACCACATCGTCGCGGTTGTGGGCGGTGACTATAAAATCGAACTGGTTTGTTTCTGCGGTTTCCTGAAAGAAATTGTAGCGCAGTTTCCGTGCGGTTTCCTGAATACCAAGACCCAGAGTCTGTGCTGTTTGTTTGGTGTCGAATTTTATTTCAAAAAACGGACATTGAAGTTGGTGAACAGCATCGGCAACAAACCGATGGTCGCGCGTGCTTTCATCGCCCCGCAGCTGAAAATTGCAATGCGCAACAGCTATTTGTAATCCACATGAATGAAACAAATGCAGCATCACCATACTGTCAATACCACCGCTGACCGCCAGCAGATATTTGCGGTTGCGCCAGTCCGGACAAAGCCGGCTCAGATGTTCCTGAAACGGTTGCTGATCAATCATGCTTCAATTGTATGGGTTGCAGGGTGATGATATTCCGGTTTTTCAGATAATCGTTCAGCTGTGCTGAATCTACTCTCATGCAGGTCTGGTCGGGTAAATCGAATACCCACAACATCAGGTTTTCAGTGTGGGTTTTTTCAGAAAAATACTTAACAAATGTATCCGGCATCAATAATCCGGAATCAGCGCCGGCCAGTAATCCGACAAAATGCATTTGCTTTTTCCCGTTGATATCAACGCTTTGAATCCAGCCTGGCTGCACGTTTCCGGTACTCTGGCCCTGTGACAGTAAATGATTTTTCAGTACATCTGTTTTCTCCTGAAACAAGTGTTGATGCCAGTTTTGAGTCTGTGCCGGAAAATGTGCAATAGATGCAGCTGCAAACAAATTGAATTTGATGTCGGTTTGCATCGTAGATTCAGCGCTACTTTCGGCAGACAAGTATTCAATAAACGATGTTTCGTTTTTGTTTTCTGCAAGTAATTTTGTCAGCGAAGAAATATTTATTTGTGATGTTCGCAGAAGCTCCAGAATATTTTTTTCTTCATTACTCAATCCGTCCGACATCATTCCAAGTGTCTCTGCAAGCCATTGTGCATCGGCCTGCAGCGGTTCGTACATAGGATGCTGTTCATTCAAACTCAGATT
>CAYSCE010000480.1:0-1895 GCA_964429475.1 uncultured Bacteroidaceae bacterium
TCCAATTGTCCGGGCCGGAAAATGTGGATGTACTTAAAAGGCAGCCTTTTTACAGCCTCATCCAGTTCACCTTTCATATTCATGTAGAATGCCAGTGCACGGGGACTTGCACCAGCCGCCGAAACGAGCACATACGCAGGTACTCCGTTATCCGAAGCCATCTGAGCTGTTTGATATTGGTAGGTGAAATCCACCTTGTACTGGTTGTCCTTGGTTTTAGCGCTGGCAATGGTTGTTCCCATGGCAGAGAAGAGGACATCACCTATTAGCAGTTCATTCCAGCTTTCGGGCTTATCAAAATCAACGATTTGTTCAGTAAGTTTAGGATGTTTCACGCCGCTTGCACGTCGCACAAAGCTTACTACTTCCGTGTAATTGTTATCTTCTAGCAATTGCCGGGTTAGTTCTGCGCCGATCATGCCGGTGGAACCTATTATTAATGCTTTCTTCATTATTCTGGTTTAAATTTCCTGATCAATATGTATATCCCTGAAGCCGAGGAAGTAGAGAATTCCATCCAGTCCGATGGTTGATATGGATTGACTGGCACTTTCCTTCACCTTGGGCTTGGCGTGAAAGGCAATACCCAGCCCGGCCAGATTCAACATGGGCAAATCGTTGGCTCCGTCACCCACAGCAATGACCTGTTCAAGTTGTATTTTTTCCACCTGTGCTATCAGCTTGAGGAGCTCAGCTTTTCGTTTGCCATCGACCACATCGCCCAGATAGCGACCGGTGAGTTTTCCATCGGCTATTTCCAGTTCATTGGCATAGACATAATCCACGTCAAAGCGTTGCTTCAGGTAATTGCCGAAATAGGTAAATCCTCCGGAGAGAATGGCAATTTTATAACCGCACATTTTCAATACCGACATCAACCGGTCGGCACCTTCCATGATGGGCAGACTGCGGGCTATTTCTTCCATCACACTTACATCCAGTCCCCTGAGCAGGGCTACCCGCTGAGCAAAACTTTCGGTAAAATCAATTTCGCCGCGCATGGCCGATTCGGTGATGGCCCGGACCTGTTCGCCCACACCGGCACGATCGGCCAGTTCGTCAATCACTTCGGTTTTTATTAGTGTGGAGTCCATGTCGAAGCAAATCAGCCGGCGGTTACGTCTGAAGATATTATCTTTTTGAAAAGAAATATCAATGCCTTCGCGGGCAGTGAGGCCCATAAACTGCTCCGAAAGCAGATTTTTATCTTTCAGTTCCCCCCTTACCGACAATTCAATGCATGAACGGAGGTTTTCTTCTTGTTCGTGGAGCGATGGGCGCCCTGTAAGGCGCTTGATGGAGTCAATATTCAGTTCCTGTAAAGCCAGTTCGCGTGTAACCATGGCCAGTTGTCGTGCACCGATTACTTTGCCCAGTATGGTGACAATGTAGCGGCTTTTACCCTGCCGGTTCACCCAGTTTTCGTAGTTTTCTTCGCTTACGGGTTTGAATCGTACATGCATATTCAGTTCGTTGCATTTGAAAAGCACTTCTTTCAGAATGTTGCCCGAATTGCTGTCATCGGGAGTTTTGAAAAGTATGCCGAGCGAAAGGCTGTGATGAATATCTGCCTGACCGATATCCAGGATGGTGGCGTTGTTATTCCCCAGAATATTGGTTATGGCGTTGGTTACTCCGGGTTTGTCTTCACCCGATATAGTAATGAGAATTATTTCACTGTTCATGACAAGGTGTTTTTTTTTGTTCTAAAATGTGTTTAATCAACTCTCTCAGCGGTTTCCCATATATTTATTGTAAGTATCAAGCACGTTGGGAACATAGCGGATAGGTTCTTTGGCCCTAAAAAATCCATATTTGACTACCGGATCGTTGTAAAATTCCGGATCGCTTTTTTTGGCCAGATAATATTCCACACTGTCGTACCACACGTGCGG
>CAYSCE010000481.1:0-1875 GCA_964429475.1 uncultured Bacteroidaceae bacterium
GCTTGGCGGTCAGATGCTTGCACATCAGGTTGACATGACGGTTGAAGCTGAGCAGAAAATGAAAGTAGGTGTTACGTTTGAGAAAGTGACTTTTGATGAAGAAATCACTGTTCCGTTTGTGATTCCTGAATCGTTTGAACCTATGAATACTCAAAAAAAATAAACATGAATTTTTTGCGTTGTTTCCGGTTTTCGGGATTATTTTTGGCCACTGTTTTTATTTGCCTGAGCAGTGTGGATTCCTTTGCTCAAAGCAATAAAAAGAAACAACTGCAGAATCAGAAATCATCGCTCGAAAAAGATATTGCCACTACTTCGAAGCTGATAAAAGAAACACAGAGCAACAGCAAAAAAACGACCCGCCAGATTGAACTCATCGAAAGCCAGATGCGCAATTATGAGGATCTGATCAATAAAACAGGTGAAGAAATGAGTCTGCTTGAAAGCGAAGTAGTGGGCCGAAAACAAATGATCAGTTTTCTTCAGAGCGAACTTGAATCGTTGAAGAAGCAATATGCGCGGATGATATATTTTTCGTATCTGACGCGACGTCCTGCCAACAGGCTGCTGTATATTTTCAGTGCCAAAAGTGTAATGATGGCCTGGCGAAGAATGAATTATTTCAAAGAGTACTCGATCATTCGTAAGCTGCAGGTGAAGCGGATTACAGATACCCGAGACAAGATAAATCTGTATCTTTCTGATCTTGAAAAAATGCGCGATGAAAAATATCAATTGCGCTCTGATCATGAAAAGCAAAAATCGCAACTGGCTGCGCAGAAAAGTGAAAAAGACCGAGTCATTAAAGATCTGAAAAAGCAGGAATCGAAATTGCGCGCCGACCTGAAGAAAAAACAAAAGGAAGCAGCCGAAATTCAGCGCAAAATCCAGAAGTTGATTGAAACTGAAATTGAAGCCAGCAAGACAAAACCAAATACTGTTACAGCTAAAACCAACACAGGAACTACCAAGCCGAATGCCTATCAGATGACCCCTGAAGAAACGCGCATTTCGAATACGTTTGCCGGCAACAAAGGCAAGATTCCGTGGCCGGTGGCACAAGGCTCCATTACAAGCCGATTCGGAACGCATCCGCATCCGGTGTTGGCTGATATTACTGTGAAAAACAATGGCATTGATATCACTTCGCCAAAAGGAAGTAGTGCGCGTGCAGTGTACGAAGGTACTGTGAGTGCTGTAATCACGGCTCCCAATGGCACCATTATGATCATGATCCGTCATGGCGAATATTTGTCGGTGTACTCAAATATTCAATCTGCGACGGTAAAAAAAGGCAGTGCCGTTAGTGCGAAACAAACCCTTGGATCTATTGCAACCGATGATGATGGCGCTACCGTTCTGCACTTCGAAATATGGAAAGAAAAAGTGCCTCAGAATCCCGAATCCTGGATATCGAGATAAATGAATATTGAGTCATTCCGCGATTATTGCATCATGAAGCCCGGTGTTACCGAGGAATTCCCTTTTGATGAAACCACGCTGGTGTTTAAAGTCGGTGGTAAAATGTTCGCCTTAACCGATCTGGAGGGCGATTTCACCATTGCACTAAAATGTGATCCTGAATATGCCATTGAATTGCGCGAGCATTATACGGCCATTACGCCTGCTTATCATATGAGCAAAATTCACTGGATTAATGTGCACGAAGCAACTTCATTCGATGAAAAACTTTTAATTAAACTCATCGAAGACAGCTACAACCTTGTTTTTAAAGGGCTGACGAAAAAACTCAGAGACGAGATTACTAAAGAAGCCGGTTCTTAGTGGTGACCAGTGACCAGTGAGCGGTGAGCTGGTTATTGGTTAACGGTTAATGGTTAATGGTTAATGGTTAATGGAGAGTGATGAGTCCGC
>CAYSCE010000482.1:0-1868 GCA_964429475.1 uncultured Bacteroidaceae bacterium
GGAGTGTTGTTGTTTTCAGGGAGGTTTAATTTGAATAGTTCTTCTTCGGGTTGATTATGACACCATGCGTGGTTCCATCAATTGATTAACAAATTAATTCATTTTAGTTTTATATCGTATTTTACCCAATAAGTAGTATATTTGTCCTAATCAACCCACAAAAAAATGGAAGTCATCAAACTTGAACGGGTGAATAAATCATACGGAAAAGTGCGGGCGCTCACCGACCTGAATCTTTCTGTAAACGAAGGCGAAATCTACGGTTTCATTGGTCCCAACGGCGCCGGAAAATCAACAACGATTCGTTTATTATTGAATTTTCTGCGCTCCGACAGCGGCGCCATTTCTGTGCTGGGGCTGAATCCCGCCACCCACGATGTGGAAATAAAAAAACAAACCGGGTACGTATCGGCCGAATCGTTTATGTATCACGATATGAAAGTGAGCGACCTGTTCCGCTTCACCGAACATTATCACGGCATCCGCGACGGAGCAAAACTGAAAAAGCTGGTGGATATGCTCGACATTGATATCCATAAAAAGTTTGAACAGCTCTCGTTCGGCAACCGAAAAAAAGTAGCTGTAGCCTGCGCTCTGCTTCATTCTCCGAAGTTGCTGATTCTTGACGAACCTTCCAATGGACTTGATCCGGTTATCCGCAACAACCTGTATGAACTGTTGCAGGAAGAACAAAAAAGAGGCGCCACCATTTTCTTTTCATCGCACGTGCTGAGCGAGGTTCAGAAAGTTTGCACGCGCATCGGTCTTTTGAAAGAAGGACAACTCATCCGCGAAAACAACGCCGCAGAATTTACCAATATCGGATTCAAACAAATAGAACTCTACACCGATGACACACTGAATATTGGCTCTATGAACGGTGTTCAGAACCTTGAACAAAAAGGGAATCATTATCATTTTTTGTATTCGGGTAGCGCCAATGAACTGATCAGACTTCTGTCCGGCATTAATGTCACATCGGTTCAGATTGAAGAGCCGGAACTTGAAACCGTATTCATGCATTTCTTCAAACAATAAGGAGGCTTTATGTTGTTTAAACGGGAAATAAAAAGAAATTACAAGTCGTTTTTGACTGTAACGCTGATCTGCGCATTCTTTCAGGTGTATATCATTTCCATGTCGCAAACATTCGGCGCCGATGTGAAGCAAATTCTCGACATGAAAATGCCGCCTGAATTTCAGAAAGCCGTCGGCATGTCGGGCCTGAATCTGAACGATCCGCTGGGTTTTACCGGCATCGGTTTTTCGTATGTGTATCTTTTTCTGAGCATCGCTTTTGCCAGTGTTTTCGCGCTGATTGTATCGAAAGAATTCAGCGAAAAAACAGCTGAATATTTATTTTCGCTGCCGGTAAAAAGAGTAAAACTCATCCGCATTAAATTGTTTTTCGGACTCACTTATATTCTTGCTGCCGCCCTCTTTATTTTTCTGGCCACCGTCATCGGAATGGCCGCCATTATTGGTGGTGAGATACCCTGGCTGACCGTTACACTCATGATGCTGGCCTGGATTCTGGGCGGTCTCGCGCTTGGTTCCTTTGCATTTCTGCTATCGTCATTCTTTTCGCGATCGCGCACCTCATCAGCGGTTTCGATGGGTGTTGTAATGGGATTGTATTTACTGCAGGTGGTCATTTCAATGAACAAGGATCTTGATTTCCTGAAATACATTTCTCCTTTCGATTGGTATAAAGGGTCTGAAATCATTAATACCAGTGAGATTTCTGTTGAGTATTCGCTCATTGCTGTTGGTATTTCTGCGCTCTGTCTGTTCCTGGGCGTGCGGAGGTATAAGAGGATGGATGTGCTGATATAAAGCATGAGGCGTGCGGCATGAGGCATAGGGAT
>CAYSCE010000483.1:0-1865 GCA_964429475.1 uncultured Bacteroidaceae bacterium
CAACGGGCTGCGGCTGATTATTGATTGTGGTCCCGATTTCAGACAGCAGTTGCTCACCAATAAAATCAATGATTTCGACGCCGTTCTGATTACGCACGGGCACCGCGATCACATTGCCGGGCTCGACGACATCAGGGCGTTTAATTATATCCGCGGAAAAACCATTGACATTTACGCCAACGAAACAACCATTGAATCGGTTAAAACGGAATTCCCCTACATCTTCAATCCAGGCGATTATCTGGGCGCTCCGAAAATCAACCTGACTGTGGTCAATGAAGCTCCGTTTGAAATCAATGGTCAGAAAATCACACCCATACCGGTTATGCATGGCGAAGCCCCGATTCTGGGATTCAGACTGGGCAACATGGTGTATGTGACCGATGCCAGCTATATTTCCGAATCATCGCTCAAACTCATGCAAGGCGCTGACATACTGGTTTTGAATGCGCTCCGCAAGAAAAAACATGCGACCCATTTTTCATTGAGCGAAGCATTGGAATTAATTACAAAGCTGAATGCGAAGCAGGTTTATCTGACGCATATGAGTCATTTTCTGGGTCTGCACAACGAAGTTCAGCCAACGCTGCCAACGCATGTTTTTCTGGCATACGACGGGTTAACAGTCACTTGTTGAGATTATTCACACAGAAATTCTCCAACTTCCCATTTTCTTCTAATTTTGCAGAAAAATTACAACGTTATGAAGAGAATTAGTGTACTATTGCTTGTTGTTATTGCCTTGGCATTTTCGGGATGTTATTACGAAGATGGCCCCATTATCAGTCTGCGTACACCCGAGAGTCGTCTGGTAAACAAATGGAAATTCCAGAAAGTGACCATTAACGGTTTGGACAGAACAAGCGATTATAAACATGGTTATGTTGAATTCGGCAAGGACAACAGTTCGACCTTTTATATTGACAGTTCTTTCCAGTACAATGCATCGTGGGAATTTTCGGATGATTACAAAACCCTGTCGTTAGACTGCATTTATGTGGATAGTCTGGGTACCGACAGCACCTGGTCGAATGATTATTACATTCTGAAACTCCGCGACAAGGAGATGTGGATGCAGTGCGAAGACGGCAATTTGACTACATATATTGAACTTATTCAATACTAAAAAGAATGAAGAAAAGTTTTTTTCTGATCCCGTTGCTGGCTTCTCTGATACTGTTTTCGTGTGGTAACAGCAAGAAGGAAGACAAGTCAGCTGACACGAAAAGCACCGCAAATACTGAAACTGCTGATACCACAAAGTATTACAGCATTGAGCAGGGAATGATTGAGTACGACATCACTGCCATGGAGACCAAAGGGCAGCTTACCGTGTACTGGAAGGATTACGGCCGTGTTTCGTATGCCACAGGAAAAAGGGACATGATGGGCACTATGGTCGATACGTACACTTTAAAAGACGGCTCGTACAGTTATTCATGGACATCGGGCTCGAAAACCGGCACCAAAGAAAGTATTGACAAAGAACAGATCGGGCAGTTGAATTACAATGATATTACTGAAGATCAGCGAAAAAAATTCAGTATTCAGGAATCTGGCACCGAGGATTTTCTTGGTAAAACCTGTAAAGTTTACACTTTTTCATATCAGGGCGCCACTTCAAAAAACTGGGTTTGGGAAGGCATTACACTAAAAACCGAAACCAGTCTTGAAGATGTTAAAGCTGTTGAAATGATTGGTACTAAACTGAGTTTGGGAACTGCCGCTCCTGATGGCGTTTTTGAAATTCCAAAGGATATTGAATTCAGACAATAGCATTTAAATCCTGAATTAAAAAAGAGATTGTCTCAAAATAGCGGGTTGTTACGACATTCCACCGTCCGCCAGCTGGCGGACGATGGAAT
>CAYSCE010000484.1:0-1859 GCA_964429475.1 uncultured Bacteroidaceae bacterium
GGTTGAAGACTCCGGCTTCGGACTGGTTCATTTTCAGGATTGGGTTGATGATCCTACTAAAGTTGTATGGAACGATCAGGTGATATCAACAGATGTTGATAAAGTATCCGCTTCTGTCGATTCGCTTCCCGCACCCTACGGCGGCACGGAACCTCACAGCGAGACACTGTATCAGACAGCCACCGGTGAAGGGCTCCATGCCCAAATCGTTGAACCGATGGGTGCAGGATCAACCAACATAGATATCCCGAAGGCTGACTGTAGCACTGCAGAAGGAAAAATCGGCGGCCTGTGTTTCCGTGAAAAAGCAATGCCAATTTTTATTATGGTTACCGATGAAGCGTGGGAAGAGATAGGTGTTGGTATAGGCGTTGGCAAATGGAACACGAAACCGCCCTACCAGATGGGTCATTATATACAAGATGCTATCAAGGCCATGAATACCATCCATGCAAAATTTATCGGTGTAGATACCGGCGGCTCCGGCAGTACCACCTGCAAAACAGATTTTGAGAAAGTCTCAGAAGGTACCGGATCAGTAGATAAAAACGGCAACTACTTCAACTTCACTATGAACTCTGACGGCACCGGCATGTCGGAAAAAATAGCTGAAAGCATTGCCGACATGACAGCTGCAATCCAGATGGATGTTAATACCGCCGCAGAATCGACAGAAAAATGTAATGAAAAAAGTGTAGCCGACTTTGTTATCGGTTCCATACCGGTCGCTGCCAATCCGGCAAACGGCTTTAAATCAAAGGATGACAAAACCTTCTTTGATGTGGAACCGGGTACTGAAGTCTCTTTCGATGTTCATTTTAAGAACAACTTCTGCACCAACAGCACCGGAAAACCGGTTATCTACAAGGCAGAAATTAAGGTTTTGGGCGAAGGCGCATTCCTCTCCTCACGAGAGGTAAATATTGTAATTCCCGAAAGCGCGCAGGAATAACACTCTCCCGCACCGTTTTTTTCACTTAGTTATATCAATATATTACATAGTATTAATTTTCAGCAAACACTGAGCAAATATTGCACATTCATACTAATGCGGCGCTTGAGGGAGAAAAGGATGAGAAATAAACTTCCGCATCAGTTTCGCAATGTATTTTCTATTGCTCAAGTCGGCGACATCTGGATAATCCAGAAAAACGGAATGGTTATCGGATCATCTATTGAGGCTCACGAGGCTTGGAAACAGGCTTTGTTCAGAGCTGAGTCTGATTGGCTTGCACATAAAATCCGTTCACAGGTTCTGCTTCACAGTGCTGACGGCAGCATTAAACAGTATCATCTGTTTGAGGAAAACGGCCAACATTAAAATTTCAAACAGCTTACCTTCACGGCCAAACAGAAGCGACACCCTAATAATATTGCAGATTTTACACAATATTGTATAGTTGTCCGTATTTTGTTTATTTTCAAGGACTGATCCTGAACCTTATTGGAGCTTGTTATGCATAGTCAGGAAAAACAGAAATCGCTGCACCATCTGCCGTGGCAAGAGATCGAGCAATCTTTTTCCACTTCACACAAAGAGGGACTTGCTGATAACGAGGCAACAGTCCGCAGTACTACTTTCGGTAAGAACAGAATAACCGGAACAAAGCCCAAAAGTGCCTTTATGCTCTTTTTGTCGCAGCTTAATAATCCGCTCATCTATATCCTTATTGCCTCTGCTGTCGTAACCTCTTGTTTTGAGGGAGGGATTATCGATGGTTCGATTATCTTCGGTGTGGTACTTATCAACGCAATTATCGGATATATTCAGGAATCCAAGGCTGAAAAATCTATTCAGGCGCTTACCAAAAGTCTGACCACCCTCGCCACCGTTATTCGCGGCGGAAGACAGATGCAGC
>CAYSCE010000485.1:0-1854 GCA_964429475.1 uncultured Bacteroidaceae bacterium
GTTCGTATGGGTAAAGGTAAAGGTGCTCCCGAATATTTTGTTGCTCCGGTAACCCCTGGTCGCATTATGTTTGAAGCAGAAGGAGTATCACTCGAAATCGCAAAAGAAGCTCTGCGTCTGGCTGCCCAGAAACTGCCGGTGAAGACCAAGTTTGTTGTACGCCGTGATTATAGCGAAGCATAGTTCGTAAAATACTGAGATGCCATGAAGACACAAGTAATTAAAGAAATGACTACCGACGAGCTGAAGGAAAGGCTTGTTGAAGAAAAGAAACAGGCAGCGAAGCTGCAAATGAACCATGCTGTAAATCCGCTGGATAATCCTGGCGTGATCGGGCAGACAAAGAAATCGATCGCACGTATCCTGACGGAACTGCGTAAACGTGATCTCGAAATCAAGTAATTTTTCAACATAATGGAAAGAAACTTACGTAAAGAGCGAATCGGAATAGTGACCAGTAACAAGATGGATAAATCTATTGTTATTCTGGTAGAACGTCGTCTGATGCATCCCAAGTACGGAAAGTTCATCAAGAAGACCACGAAATTTGTGGCTCATGATGAGAAGAACGAATGCACAGCCGGTGACAAGGTCCGTATAATGGAAACCCGTCCCCTGAGCAAAACAAAGCGCTGGAGACTTGTCGAAATAATTGAAAAGGCTAAATAACCATGATACAGCAGGAATCAAGACTCAATGTAGCTGACAACAGCGGTGCCAAAGAAGTTCTTTGCATCCGCGTTCTGGGCGGTACCAAACGTCGTTATGCTTCTGTAGGAGATAAAATCATCGTTTCGGTGAAAGATGCAATCCCTTCAGGAAACATAAAGAGAGGAACCGTTTCGAAAGCCGTTGTCGTGCGTACCAAAAAAGAAATTCGCCGTCCCGACGGTTCGTATATCCGGTTCGATGATAACGCAGTTGTGCTCTTAACCGCCACTGATGAATTGCGTGGAACCCGTATTTTCGGACCAGTACCCCGCGAACTGCGCGATAAACAGTATATGAAAATCGTTTCACTTGCCCCTGAGGTATTATAATTCGCAGCGCTATGAAAGTGAAAATAAAAATTAAAAAAGGCGACACCGTGAAGGTGATTTCCGGTAATGACCGCGGAACCCAGGGAAGGGTTCTCGAAATTAACCCGGATGACAACACCGCTATTGTCGAAGGCGTTAAAGTGGTTTCTAAACACAGCCGCCCTTCTGCCAAAAATTCAAAAGGTGGTATCGTTAAAAAGGAAGCGCCCATCAATGTTTCAAACCTGATGCTGGTTGACAAAGCCGGTAATGTTACCCGCGTTGGTCGCCAGGTTAAGGAAGATGGCACTATCGTAAGATATTCCAAAAAATCTAAGGAGGAAATTAAGTAATGGCTTACATTCCGCGATTAAGAGAAAAATACGACAACGAGATTGTTCCCGCCCTGATGCAGGAATTCCAGTTCAAAACGGTTATGCAGGTACCCAAACTCCTCAAGATTTCTGTCAACCAGGGTGTTGGTGGTGCTGTTACCGATAAAAAACTGATCGATTTTGCAGTAGATGAAATGACCAATGTAACCGGTCAGAAAGCTGTTGCAACCAAATCGAGAAAAGACATCTCCAATTTTAAAGTTCGTAAAGGTATGCCCGTTGGTGTTCGCGTAACCCTCCGTGGAAACAACATGTACGAATTTCTGGACCGTCTGATTTCAGTTTCAATCCCCCGTATCCGCGATTTCAGAGGAATTAACGATAAGGGATTTGACGGAAAAGGCAATTTCACCTTTGGTGTTACCGAGCAGATTATTTTCCCGGAAATCAATATTGATAAAATCAATAAAATTACCGGTATGGATATCACTTTTGTGACC
>CAYSCE010000486.1:0-1846 GCA_964429475.1 uncultured Bacteroidaceae bacterium
CTGGTATGAACTCCGTCAGGACCAGAGTACCGGTACCTGGAGCATTTATCAGCAAAGTACTTATTCGCCCGATACCGAAAGCCGCTGGTGTGGCAGTATTGCCATGGATGATAATGGCGGAATCGGCATGGGCTATGCCAAATCAAGTTCAAGTACTTCACCGAGTGCATGTTTTACTGGTCGCAACGGATACGATCCCATCAACCAGTTTACCTACACCGAAACTGTTGCTGCGGCAGGCAGCGGTGCTCAAACGTTTACCAACCGTTTTGGCGATTACAGCCACACTTCGCTCGACCCGACCGATGGTACCATTTTCTGGCACACCGGCGAATATCTGGCCAGTGGCAGTCAGCGTACCAAAATTTTCTCATTCAGGATTCCGTATAATACCGCTATTGATACTTACGGTAGCGCGCAGGTGTTTGCTGTTGCTGAACAGGATCTGATTAGAGTAAACGGCAGCAACCTGCCCGAAGCCGACGAACTGGTGGTCGATTTATTCGATATCCGTGGTCAGCTCATCACTGGCAAATTGGTCACAGCCAACGGAGGCTCTTTCGAAACCTCATTTACTACCCGCGATCTTGCAGCTGGCATGTATCTTGTTCGCGTCGGAAAAAGCAACACACCTTTCCAGAAAGTTATTAAAGTTTCCATTCAATAAGCATACAAATGAAGTGGTTAATTCTTCTGATCGCAGTATCTTTTCTGACATTTACTTCATGCAAATGTTGCAAGTCTCACAAAAGCAAACAAACTGAAGTTGCGGCTGCCGCCGGTGCACATACAGGAACTGTATCGCATCAATACCGCGCTACAGGCTGCAAAACAGTTATCATTGTGGATGGCGATGAGCGCGTGACGATCATTCCGGTTGAAGGTCTTCCCGAAAGCATGGATGTGGACGGAACAAAAATTTCATTTGAGTACACCACCCTACGCATGCCGCAGCCCGAAGGATGCAATACCGGTTTGCCGGCTTCACTTACAAATGTGTCGCTGAATAATTAGTCTTTGTTATTTTTGGATATTTCTAAAAAGCTCTGCAATCTGCAGGGCTTTTTTTTTTCAACCACCAGCGCGTTTGACTTTGAACCCGAGTTCGCTCAGAAATTTCACCACTTTATCGGCCTGATGTCCCTGCAAAATTATTTCTCCGTCCTTTTCGCTGCCACCGGTTCCGCAATGATTTTTAAGTTTTTTCCCCAGCTCTTTCAGTTCTGTTTCCGATCCTTCGAAACCGCGCACAATGGTAGCAATTTTGCCACCCCGGTGATTTTTTTCAATCCATACGCGCAAATTTTGTTGCGAAGGCGCTACAGAAGTTGTTTCCTGCTCCTCGCCCGATTCAATTTTCTGCATGGTCGAAGGGTCGGTGCTGTATACAAGATTTTTGAGTCCGTCGAGACCTGAAATTTTTTGCTTGGCCATGGTCGTTTTATTTGATATGAATGTGCAATGCACCGGGCATTGTTTTTAATGCGGCTATGCTGGTGTCAAGTGGAAAGGGATCACCGTCAATATGTCCCCACGATGGCAATGTAAGTTCAATGACGGCTTCGGGCGAACGGATAATTCGCAGAAATTTTGTCCGGTCCAGCTTTTTCAGAAATAATAAAGGTGAAACGATCAGAGCCGAAGCGATGTCGGGTTTTTTCACCATGCAAATATCAATCAGTCCGTCGTTCAGTCTGGCCTGCGGCGATAATGACGTATTATTGCCAAATTGATTTGAATTGGCAAAAGTAATCATCAGCGCTTTGATTGTAATTTTCTGATCAGGAAATCCGATGTGGTATTCTGCAGGTCTGTAGCCTGGAAAATTCTTCAGCACCGCCCGGAT
>CAYSCE010000487.1:0-1840 GCA_964429475.1 uncultured Bacteroidaceae bacterium
GTGGCGATCAATTAATGACGACGTATAACCTTGAAAAAACATCGAATATAAACAAAGAGAATGTTGATGTTGACGTTACAGTGATTACTATTTTCAATGTTTCTCTGAAAACCGGATTAGTTGAAAAAGTAACATCCACCAAGGAAATAACGGCCGGTACGGAAAAAAGAACGGATATCATTGAGATTACCAGGAAAAAAGGAAAATAGAATTCCAAAAGAGATAATTCAGGCTAATCAGGTGTTTTATAATTGCCACTCATCAACAATACCCCGTTGATACAATTTGCAGCGCATACGAATTGCGATGCCGTTTTCGTTGTATTTTTGACCTATGTGCCGCACTATGTCCGTCCGTAAAACACTTTTACTGCTGCTCATTCCGGTGGTGTTCTCCTCCTGTACCGGTTTGCGTGAGCATATCCGCGAGCGGCAGCTGGCCACGCACGGACCTCCCAAAAAAGCACACGATTACCGAAACGACCGCCGTGAGAAAAAAGATATTGTACGCACTGACACCCTTGCCAGCACAAAGGAACCAAAGGCTCCGAAAGGCGTGTATGCCAAATACAGCGAAAAATGGCAGGTTGATTTATGCGGCAACGAAGATGCAAAATTTCTCGAAGAAATAGACTCATGGCTGGGTACACCGTATGTGTACGGTGGCAAAAGCAAACAGGGAACCGATTGCAGCGGCATGATTCTAACCATGTATAAAACGCTGTACAACCTGTCGCTTAACCGCAGTGCCAACGACATGCAGAAAGACGTGCGCTTTATCGATCTTGATAAAGCAAAGCTGGGCGACATATTGTTTTTTAAAATCAGCGGCGACCGCGTAAGTCATGTTGGCTTATACCTGGGCAATCGTCGCTTCATACACGCCACCACCAGCAAAGGCGTCATGATCAGCAGCCTCGACGAAGATTATTATTCGAAGCGATATTACAAATGCGGGCGGATTGTGGCGATGGAGAGACAGTAGCACTGTATACGCGCCTGTTGTCAGTGGAAAGTTCTTAAAGTTGAAAGTTTATAAAGACCCTTGAAAGTAGTCAGTATTCAGTGGCCAGTAGCCAGTTATAAGTGATGAGTGATGAGTTAAATTAAAACTCACAACTGACCACTCACAACTGGCTACTATCACAGATGCTCCACTACACAAACTCGCTACTGACTACTCACAACTGACTACTCAGTACCGTCTTCGTGTATTAATTGTCTCTCAGAACAAATTCATCATACTCCAGTTCGAATCTTAGTTTGTGCTTCGATTCTTCCTGGGCAAGATATTGAAAGATGTTGCGTATGGCGCTGTTTGAAGCTTCAGAAGCCAGTTTTGTGTACAGCTTGAACGCAGCTTTCTCTCGGGCCATGGCCACTTTCAGTGCTTCGGCATATGTGATGTTTTCATCAACATCGGGATAGGCAATATAGTCGGCAATGTTCAATGCCATCACTTTTTCTTTTGGCAGGTCAAAATTTTGCTCTTCTTTTATCTGAGCGATTTTTGCCTTGTGACCGATTTCTTCGCGAGCAAACTCTTCAAAAATCTGCTTCATCTCTTCATTCCGGCTTTTGGCGGCCAGCCTGGTGTAGAAGTCAACTGCGCTTTGCTCCTGGTTCATCGCAAAGTCGAGAATGTGATCCATCGATTCGAATTTTTCCATGGCCTGTCGTTTTTAGTGATTAAACAATTATTTTTTCATCTGGTCTGCCACCTGCTTCTGATGCCGCAAAACAAGATTATCGGCGCCAAAAACAAACATGTTGCGCTGATTATCATTGTCAGTGGCATTAAAAGAAAACAGCACTTCTTTATTTGCCGGGAGTAATGATGC
>CAYSCE010000488.1:0-1834 GCA_964429475.1 uncultured Bacteroidaceae bacterium
ATTATTGGTTATCTGCTCGTATATGACGCTGCCAGCGATGAAAAATACGCCTCATCGGCTGATATTTTCATTCGTAAAGGAAGAGCCGAAAATGTTGCTGCCGTTAGCCTCATTAATCACTTTCATCCAAAAGATGTGAATGACTTTAAGCTTTGATTTATTTCCTTTGACCCGTTAAACATACAATAACCGATTGTTTATCCGTCGGTTATTTTGTTAATGGGAGATAATCAATTTATCAGTGTGATGGTTTTGCGCTTAATGATTCAGTGAAATTTCGTACTTTTCGGCCATCATTTACTAAGCATTCTAAACAAAAGTCGAAAAGATAAAACCAAACACATGGACAAAAAAGTATTGAAAAGCGGTGAGTTTCTCGTTGGTACTGTCAGACCGGAAGAGATTTTCATTCCTGAAGAGTATGATGAAGAGCAACTGATGATCGCCCAGACCTGCCGCGATTTCCTGAATACCGAAGTATATCCCTATCTCGATAAACTCGATAAACAGGACCGTGAACTGATGAAAGAAATTCTGAAGAAATCAGGTGAACTCGGGCTGATGGGGATTTCGTTGCCGGAAGAATACAATGGATTTGGACAATCATTTGTAACACAGATGCTTACTGCTGAAACCATTGGCGCTGGATACTCGTTTTCTGTTGCTTTTATGGCTCATTGCGGTATCGGTACATTGCCAATCATGTATTATGGCAACGAAGAGCAACGCCAGAAATATGTTTCGAGACTTGCTACCGGGGAGTTGCTTGGTGCATATTGCCTTACAGAACCTGGTGCTGGTAGCGATGCGAATTCAGGTAAAACAAATGCAGTTCCTTCGGCTGACGGGACACATTACATCCTGAATGGCCAGAAAATGTGGATTACAAATGCAGGTTTCGCCGATACACAGGTTGTTTTTGCAAAGATTGAGAATGACCGTGTACTCAGTGCTTTTATTGTTGAAAGTGCCTGGCCGGGAGTAGTCATTGCACCTGATGAGAAAAAAATGGGTATCAAAGGATCGTCAACTGCCCAGATTTTCTACAACGATGTGAAAGTCCCTGCCGAAAACCTGATAGGAGCGAGGGGTGAAGGATTTCGGATTGCGCTGAGTATTTTACATATGGGCCGCTTGAAACTTGGGGCCAATGTGATTGGTGCAGCTAAAAAAGCTATTACAGATTCAGTGAAATATGCCAATGAGCGCAAACAATTTTGTGTGCTTATATCATCGTTTGGCTCTATTAAACATAAGCTCGCTGAGCAGGTTATCAGAACCTTCGGACATGAATCGGCCACCTACCGCGTGAGTTATGATATCGATCAGATCATCAGCGAAATGAAAGCTACTGGTATGGATAAGGGCAGGGCAACCATTGAAGCCATTAGTCATTATGCTGTAGAAGCCGCACTGTTAAAGGTTTACGGTTCCGAGATGCTCGATTTTGTCGCTGATGAGGCAGTCCAGATACATGGCGGAATGGGATATTCTGCCGAAATGGCAGTGGAACGTGGATATCGCGACTCACGAATCAACAGGATTTTTGAAGGTACCAATGAAATCAACCGCCTTCTGATCGTTGACACTGCCATGAAACGCGCCATGAAAGGCGATTTCGACCTGTTCGGGGAAGCTGAGAAACTGGCTGCTGAACTTGGTAACCTACCTGCAATTAATGCTGAGAACTTGTCATATTTTGATGAAAAAGCTCTGTATATCAGTAATTTCAAGAAAGTGGCATTGCTGACCATTGACGGTGCTTCGAAACAGTTTGGAAAAAAACTGGTTCATGAACAGGAGGTTCTCAACAACATTTCCGACATCATGATGC
>CAYSCE010000489.1:0-1802 GCA_964429475.1 uncultured Bacteroidaceae bacterium
CTTCTTTGTCTAACACTACCAATTCGATGGAGGTGTTGAAGTATTTCGATAATTCGTCAACGTTGCCGATTTTCATGGCCTGAAATATCTTTTCGGGAATGTCGAGAATCGGGAAAGCTTTTGCCGATAACGAGCTTACTGCAAACAAACTGCAAATGAGCACAAGCGATTTAAGCATTTTCATAGTTAAAAAATTTATAATTGATTAACAAAAATCAAACCATAAACCAATTGTTTGGCAATTTACAAATAAAAACTTAGTTTCAAGGCTTAATTTATAAACATCAGCCGGCTGAAAAACAAATTGAAAGTGCGATGAAAATTAGCTTAGTTGTCATAGGGAAGACCGACAATAAAAATACGTCGGCTATTGTAGAGGATTATCTGGCAAGAATCAACCGCTACATCGACTGCAGGATGGTCGTAATCCCGGATGTTAAGCGGACTATGAGTGCTGAGCTTCAAAAGCAGGCTGAGGCGACTGCCCTGTTGAAATATCTTAAATCGGACGACTATCTGGTGTTGCTCGACGAAAACGGAACGCAGTTTACGAGCAGGGAGTTTTCTGTTTACCTGAACAAACGCATGGTTTCGGCTTGTAAGAACCTGGTGTTTGTTGTAGGAGGTCCCTATGGATTCGCAGAACAAATTTACGCACTGGCACGCGATAAAATTTCGCTGTCGGCTATGACCTTTTCGCACCAGATGGTACGAGCCATTTTTACTGAGCAGTTATACCGTGCATTCAGTATTTTGAACAACGAACCCTATCATCACGACTGAAAAGCTTCAATCAACAAATTGATATAATCCAGTAAATTATCGTGATTTCCATTGTCGATGAGGGTATGCAACGATGTAGAAATGGTGTTTCCGGCCTTGTTTCCGCAAGCCTGTTCAATTTGTCCGGCCAACGAATGGAGTGCCGATAATCTATAGTGTGGGGTATCTTTCAGGATTTGTAATAAGGGCAGCGATTTTTGTTTTCCAGCTGGGCCGGGATCAGGGATTTCTCCTGAAAATATAATCTGATTACAGGAAGGTGTCGATGTTAAGAGGGCATTCATTCTGAAATCGATTTGTGTTGTTTGGTTGCTACTTATTATCGACAATTCTGAAGCGTGTGTTTTCAGCACAATATTGCAGTACAGCAGTTTCACCGCCAGTGTCCGTTCAAACCCGCTGTTTTGCAGTATTGCTGATGCGAATGAGTTGCATTTCAGTCCGGTAGGCATTGTGGTATAGGGTGATTCCTGAAAACTTAGCACATAGCCCACATGCCTGTCGGATGCCGAAGCCTCAACGACAATTTCGCTGTTATCGGGCGCAAATTTTATGGCTATGCCCAGCAAATTAAACCAGAATAAATCGGTGAGCTGCATGTCGGCCAATATCGAAGTCTCGCTGTTGTAGCCAAAGCTAAACCGCTGGTGTCGCCGCGAAGTTACCGCCTCGAGTTTTTCGGCTGCGAGCCGTGCAGCGTCAAGTGGAAGCAAGTCGGCAGCTTGTTCCTGCAATTCTCCTTTTTCGAACATTTTAATGTAGCGGGTGGTTTGCAAAAAACTCAACATCTGGATGCCCGAAAACCGCGATAGCTTCATGCTGTCGTCGTGCTGCATGGTTTCGACCGGAAATGCAATGAAATTCAGGTTGTTCATCAATTCATGATACATCATACTTTCGAATGCATCGAATAAATTTTGACTGTCGGTTTCGTTGTTAACACCTGTATTTTGATTTTTTTTACGCATGTTCGGGTTATATTAAATGTTTAAATATGTAAAATATAATAATATAATTTT
>CAYSCE010000490.1:0-1787 GCA_964429475.1 uncultured Bacteroidaceae bacterium
TTGGGGTCGACCTGATCATCTTCGGTGGTAAACGCAATTTTATAAGCTGTCCACAGCATAATGACACCGAATACGTAAATAATCCAGATGAATATTTCAACCAGACCCATACCGACCAGAATGAAAAGAATACGAAGAACAATCGACAGCAGGATACCGAGTTTCAGCAGTTTTGGCTGATTCTTTTCGTGAACGCCCATCAATGAGAAAATCATGATGAACACAAAAAGATTATCAACCGAAAGTGAGTATTCTGTCAGATAACCTGAAAGAAACTTGGTAAACATAACGCCCCTGGTGCTGACTTCGCTGTCGGGGTTTTGCGGATACCAAAGCATGATGGCAACACCATATGCCAGCGCAATGCTCACCCACACAGCTGTCCAGCGGAGTGCAATACCCACCGACATATTATTTTTTCGGTGTGAGGTGACATACATGTCGATTACAAAAACAACCAGATAGACAGCAATAAAGGCTATCCAAAAAACAAGATGCTCGTTTGAAAGTGTCATGATATTAGTCTCCCAGTGCAATTAATTTATCGCCTTCAAGAACTGCTGTTCCGATCTGGCCCATGAGTTCCAATACAACACCGTCGCGTTCAGCAAAAATGTTGTTTTCCATTTTCATGGCTTCGAGTACAAGCACGGTATCGCCGTTTTTCACACGGTCGCCGGGTTTTACATTGTAGCTGCGCAGAATGCCCGGCAGCGGAGATAATACATGACCGGTTACTTTTCCATTTACCGGAGCCGGAGCGGCTTCGACGGTTGCTTCGGCAGCCGGAGCTGCAACAGGAGCTGCGGCAGGAGCAGCAGCCGGAGCGGCTTGCTGAACAGGAGCTGTGGGTTGTGACACTGGAGCGGCACCTTCGACATTGATGAGTTCTACATCGTAGAATTTGCCGTTGATTTTGAACTGAAACTTCTTCATTGTTGATTATCGTTTATAATTGTTATTCGGTACATTGCGGAGCATATTCGATCTCAGGCTCCAGGGAGATAAGGGCATCATGCCTTTGCGGATAGTGAAAGGACGCTTACCGCTGCACTCGGTTTCGAGGTAGTGCTGAACAGCGGCGGCAATCACTGCCACTATTTCGTCGGTAACTTCCTCTCCGGTTGCGGCCGTCACTTTCATTTCAAGGGTTTCTGTACTCATGACTTAGCAGATTAGAGTGGGAGGTTGTCGTGTTTTTTCGGAGGATTCGAATCCTTTTTGGTTGCAATACTCTGCAGGCCGCGGATGATGCGGTAGCGTGTGTTGCGGGGTTCAATCACATCGTCGATATAGCCGTATTTGGCTGCCTGATATGGTGTGGCAAACAAATCGGCATATTCTTTTTCCTTATCGGCAATGTAAGCATTACGTACTTCGTCGCTGTCCATAGCTTTCAGCGATTTTCCTTCCAGCACTTCAATGGCGCCTTTGGCTCCCATTACAGCAATTTCTGCTGTCGGCCATGCGTAATTGAGGTCGCCGCGAAGTTGCTTGCAACCCATTACATCGTGGGCGCCGCCATAAGATTTGCGAAGTGTAATGGTGATTTTCGGAACAGTTGCTTCGCCATAGGCGTACAACAGTTTTGCACCATTAATAATAATTCCGCCGTATTCCTGAGCTGTGCCCGGCAAAAAGCCCGGAACATCAACCAAAGTAACAATCGGAATATTGAAAGCATCGCAGAAACGTACGAAACGGGCGCCTTTGCGTGATGCTTCAATGTCGAGAACACCAGCCAGATATTTCGGCTGATTGGCTACAATACCAACCGGAGCTCCGTC
>CAYSCE010000491.1:0-1765 GCA_964429475.1 uncultured Bacteroidaceae bacterium
GCCCATGTCGGGGTAAATCACTTTCCGATAAGGCCAGTTGGTGCCTTCATCGTTGGAAAGCATTACCGAAATATTTGTCCGCATGGTTGCATTAAATGGAATTGATTGCAACAGCCTGTTTTTATCCGATCCGCCGGCAATGGTTGTCAGTCGCGTAAGATCGCCGTTACAGCCAGGCTCGGTAATTTCTGTTTCAGCAGCAGGCGTGCCCCAGGTGGAACCAAAATTTGTTGATTTATTGAAATACCTGTTGGTGGCATGGCGAATACTCATGATAATTGTTCCTGCAGTTGTAGATTCGACGATCTGAGCTTCGTTACCCCCGCCACCTGAAAAAGCATCACCGTTAAAGCATGTCCAGGTCACACCATGATCGTCGGAATAAATGATATTATCATGGATCAGTCCGTCACTGTATTTGGTTTGAATGGCAGTTGCCAGTCTTCCATTGCTCATTTGTATTCCGCTGCCGGGGCTGACAACACCGGCTATCCATGTTCTCCGTGTTGCGTCTGCACAACCTGACCCGTAAATGCTGTTTGTAATTTCTCTTCCGTTTGACCATGATTGCCCGTTGTCTGTGCTTTCTGTTACATAAATCCTGATTGGATTTGCCGCTGTAGACGAGCTGAAACGAACAGTACCACAAGCCATCAGGCAAAAAATCTTTCCTGTCTGATAATCTGTTATAAAACATGGATCGGTATAACTGTATGTTGAGTGATTGCCCGCCACAGTAACTGGCGTTGACCATGTTTTCCCGCCATCAGTACTGCGACGGGAAATGATATCAATTGAATTTGTTGCAGTCACTCCCAAATCCTCTCCGTTATTCCAGCGCTTGTCATAGGCGGCCAGCAATGAGCCATCCGGGCAGGTGGTAATAGCCGGAATGCGGTAAAACTTCGAACCATCATCGCCACAGCGGGCAAGTCTGGCCTGAGCGAGCAAAATGGTTCTGCTGCCGGTCACATCGGTTGGCACTATGGAGGTACCAACAACAACAGAGCTCACCTTAACATCAAGAAGATTGCCTTCAACAGCCGTATTGCTAACATCATAGGCCACATAAAAGTAATGTGTACCAACAGACAGCGACTGACTTCCATTGATGGCAATGGTGCCGGCCGCGGGAGCCGCACTTCCAAAAATGTTTCCTGTAGCAGGATTGAACCTGTAGGAGGTTCCCATGTAATAAACATCGATATTCGAAACATCGGTAATGGCCGTTGTGCCGGTCATCTGAAGATTTATCTGTGTTAACGTCTTAACTGAAGTTACATTTACAGCAATCTGAACAATTTCCTGATTCTGATTACCTATACCGGTTGGATACAGATATTGCCACAACGTAACTGTTTGAGCATTTAGGTTGAAAGAAGCAAAAATGCCTGAAAAAAGCAGCATTAAGCCTATCCAAAATGATTTTGACGCAATAAATTTTTGGTGGAGCGCGGTCAGGAATTTTTTCATAGATTCTGTATTTCTGATTACAAAGAAAATTCCGGTAAGACATAACATCTTATCAGAAGAATTTCCGAATCATAACAGAAAAGAATGAAACCCCCGTGAGAAAATATAAGAACCAAAACTACTAAGAAATACTGATGTTAATCAGCATGTTTACTAATCAGAAAACAGTAATGACTCAAATATTTTATCAACTTCAAATATACAATATTAATGTATATAAGTCAATGAGTTTTAGCTAAACAAACTAAATTGTACAACCGGCACCATTGATTTTAAGACATGAAATACAATG
>CAYSCE010000492.1:0-1760 GCA_964429475.1 uncultured Bacteroidaceae bacterium
ATCTGGAGCGTGGTTACGACGGTCACGAAGACTTGTTTACCCCTGGTTATTTCGAAGTCGATCTGGTTAAAGGAACGCCGCTCATTATATCGGTTGGTACCAGCGAAATGGACCCGAAAAATCTGTCCAGAACTTTTACCCGCGAGCTGAACAAACGCACGCCGCGCAGCAGTTACTGGAATTGCCTGAATAATTCGGCCAATCAGTTTATTATTACCCGCGACAAAAAAACAGAAATTGTAGCGGGTTATCCCTGGTTTGGCCGCTGGGGCCGCGATACACTTATATCACTACCCGGCCTCACGCTTTCGCGCGATATGGATCTGACATTCAAATCGGCTATTGATTCGCTGATTATGGATATGAACGGTCCCTTGCTGCCCAATGTTGGTTCGGGCAAAGAAGCGGCTTTCAACTCCATCGATGCGCCGCTGTGGTTGTTCTGGGCTTTGCAGAAGTACATTCATATGGCGCATGCCAGCGAAAAAAATGTGTGGGACGATTATGGTCCGACTATGAAAATCATTCTCAACGGTTTGCGTAACGGCAAAGTCAATGGTATTCACATGAAACCAAACGGCTTATTGTATGCGCTGATTCCGGGAAAAGCTTTGACATGGATGGACGCCATCGTAGATGGGAAGCCGGTTACGCAACGAGGTGGGCTTGCGGTCGAAATCAATGCACTTTGGTATAACGCCATCATGTTCGCTTTACAACTGGCTGAGAAAAACGGAGACGACACGTTTGTAAGCAACTGGAAAGCTGTTTCCGAAAAAATTCCGATTTCATTTAAAGACACATTCTGGTCGAAAGACAAAGGATATCTGGCCGATTATACCGATGGCGATTTTAAGGACTGGAGCGTGCGACCGAATATGGTTTTTGCGACTTCATTGCCATACAATCCCATCAGCGAAAAAATCAGACAACTGGTTCTCGAAAAAATTCGTCAGGAATTGCTTACTCCACGCGGATTACGTACTTTAAGTCCGATTGATTCAAAATATCGTGGCAATTACGAAGGTTCCATCCGCGATCGTGATCTGGCGTATCATCAGGGTACGGTGTGGCCTTGGCTGATGGGACATTATGTTGAAGGATTTTTAAAGATTTACGGCCAGGAAGGCGTGGATCTGATGAAGCCATTATACGACAACATGGAAGAGACTTTGTTTGAACATGGCATCGGAACCATCAGCGAAGTATACAGCGGCGATCCGCCGCACAGACCTGGCGGAGCTATTTCACAGGCATGGAGTGTTGCCGAAATTATGCGTATTAAGTGGATGATGGATAAGTTAAACGCTGCTGTATGAAAGTACTGATGTTTGGGTGGGAATTTCCTCCGCATATCACAGGAGGCCTCGGTACAGCATGTTTAGGGCTGACCCGGTCGCTGGCGCGTTTGCATACCGACGTTCAGTTTGTGGTACCCCGCGCTTATGGCGATGAGGACACCAGCATGGTAAAATTGCTGAATGCATCGGATATTACGGTTGATCTCGAAAAATCGGAATACAGCGAATATTGGAAACGTATTCAGTACATGTCTGTGGCTTCCGGCATTATACCTTATGTCGGGCCGGTTGAATATGCAAAGTCGCATTACAAAAAACTGAAAAAAGAATTTGTTGAAAACAGCATTTTTACGCACCGCTATCAGTTCAGCGGCAGCTACGGCAATGACCTGATGTTTGAAGTGTCGCGTTATGCCCTGATTGCAAGTGGCATTGCGGCTTCAAACCATTTGATATAAT
>CAYSCE010000493.1:0-1759 GCA_964429475.1 uncultured Bacteroidaceae bacterium
GATGGCAGCAAGCCCCGCAGTGTTGATATGGAGTTTTACACCGATGAAATTGGCTTCCGGGCCGTTGATCTGATGTTGGAGAAGCTGGGTCACGTTGCCTTTAAAAAATCGACCATTAGTCAGACTGTTTTACCGTTGGATACATCCTTTTTGCATCAAACGATGAAGCAAAACAATGAATTGATTTCCATAATAAGTGCAAAAATCGCCGAACATGAAAATATTGACGCTGACTTGAGTAAAATAAAAGAACTTCAGAAAATAAACGAGAAGATCGCATTTGATCTGAATTTGGCTGAGAAAAATCCGGCTTTAAGAAGCAGAATTGTTATTCATTTGACAGACTGAGAGTTATAAATTATTTCAATTTGATATTTCTTTCAGAAAAAATTCTTTAACCAATTCAAAAATGCTGGACAGATGCAACTATTTTGAAAATAAAATTGTATTATTGTCGGTTAATAAAACAAAGCCCCCATGAAGAATTTTTATTTTATTATTTTTCTGTTTGCCATTATTGGACATTTTACAACCACACAGGCGCAGATTCAAACAGTCACAAATGCCCAGGCACAGGTACAGCCGCAGTCAAATGTGATTTATCCGACCTATGTTGGATTATCTAAACCGGTCAGAGAGCTTAGTGAGAACCCCACGCAAAAAAACTGGGTTTCGCCTGACCGCAAGAACAGACCGTATCAGACATTTATTTATACTGCAGCTGATGGTCCTGAATATGGAAATGACCCATCTATAATTCAAACCGAAATGGGAAAGCGCAATGCGACCCAGACAGATAAGGCCATCCTGCAAAACTGGGCAGGTGTTACCGGTTCGGGTTGGCCACCGGATCCTTCAGGGGCTGTTGGTCCGAACCATTATGTGCAGGGCGTAAATTCAACCACCATTCGTATCTGGAATAAAACCGGAACGCAGCTGGCGTCGTTTGCTCTTGGTACATTATGGGGCTCTTCGACCAACGACGGCGACCCGATTATCATGTACGATAAATTTGCCGACCGCTGGTTTCTGAGCCAGTTTGGGCAAACGGGCAATGCCATATATATTGCCATTTCGAAAACAAATGATCCTACAGGACAGTATTACACCTACACGTACAATTCACCTCAGTTTCCCGATTATCTGAAATTCTCCATCTGGCAGGATGGTTATTATATGACGTCGAATCAAAGCACCGACAAGGTGTACGTATTTGAGCGTGATGTAATGCTCACAGGCGGAACCGGAGCCCGCGCCATTTATCAGACTTTCACCACTGGCTCAGTGTCGGCATTTTATGTTCCTCTTCCTGCCGATGCAGCCGACAATGCAACGCTTCCTGCAGCCGGAACCCCGCTGCCATTTCTTTCGTACTACGACAATGCCTGGGGCGGTGGTACCGATGGCATTAAGATCTGGAATGCCACTACCAACTGGACTGCCGGAACGCTAACAATTACAGGCCCGACGCAGGTTAACACCAGTGCTTTCGATGCTTCGTACGATGCCAGCTGGAATGACGTACCTCAACCATCTCCAAGCACCCAATATCTCGACGGAATTGGTGGGGTACTCATGTATCGGGCTCCCTGGCGTTCGTGGTCAGGCTATAACAACATTGTTCTTTCATGGGGTGTGTTAATCGCTAATAGTCCGCGGCAAAGAGCCATCATGTGGTGCGAATTACGGCAGGTTGCAGGTACATGGAGTGTGTATCAGCAGGGCATTTATGCTCCCGACACCGATACCCGCTGGATGA
>CAYSCE010000494.1:0-1732 GCA_964429475.1 uncultured Bacteroidaceae bacterium
GTGCATTTGCTGGGGTATCGATCTGGGGTACGGATTTTTTGTTGTCAGCAACTGGTGATCCGGAAGGACCGCAATACGTGTCATTCATGAAATACTGGCAGATACTGAGTCATTTTGGTATGTTCATTATTCCTGCTCTTATTTTCGGACGATTGACCGGAGGGAAAACGCTGAATTATTTCACCCTGAATAAGGGTGTTGGTCTTTGGCTGCTGCTTTTATCTGTTGTTGTGATTTTTACTGCACAACCCGTCATCAGCTGGATGGGTGAAGTCAACGCTGCTCTGACACTTCCCGAGCAATATGCAGGACTCGAAGCATGGATGCAGCAAACCGAGCAGCAGGCAGCTGCTATGACGACCTTGTTTATGTCGGCCTCCGATGTGCAGGGATTGATCGTCAATCTGTTTATGATGGCTGTAATTCCTGCCATAGGCGAGGAGCTTGTATTTCGTGGCATTCTGCAACGGCTGCTGCAAAATCTGTTCAGGCGGCCATGGATTGCCATCGCTTTATCAGCGATTATTTTCAGTGCATTTCATTTGCAGTTTTACGGATTCATTCCACGGTTATTTCTGGGACTGATTCTCGGCTACACCTTTTACAGAACAGGCCGGTTGTGGGTTCCCGTGATTATCCACTTTGTGAACAATGCCATGGCGGTATTTGTATATTGGCTCTGCGAGCGCGGTACACTTACTATTGCACCTGAGCAGTTTGGAAATTTCAACGACAAACCATATGTCATTGTTCTTGCAGCCTTCACTATGATTGTGGCATTGGTGCTGATAAGAATTTCTTCAAAACAAACTTCTGAAATTGTCCATGAATAAAACAGCGCGCTATACACGATTGTACGATCAGCTGGTGCCATTATTGGCGAAAAGTCCTTCTCCTGTTGCGGCAATGGCTACTGTTTCGGCAGTGCTGTTTCACAAAATGCCGTATTTTTCGTGGTGCGGATTTTATGTCTTGCTGGATGGGGAGCTGATTGTAGGGCCATATCAGGGACCGGTAGCATGTCAGATTCTGAAGAAACATACCGGTGTATGCTGGGCGGCCATCGATCGCAACGAAACAGTGCTTGTGTCCGATGTTGAACAATTCCCGGGACACATTGCCTGCGATTCGCGCACCAAAAGCGAACTGGTGGTACCGGTACGGAATGCTGCAGGAAAAGTGGTTGCTGTATTTGACATCGACAGCCACGACCTTAATTCGTTTGATGAAGCGGATGCAGCGGGCATGGAAAAAATAATTAAAATGACAGAATCCTTTTTTGTATGATAACGCTTGTTTTTGCACTTATCGCTGTTTCATTTCTGCAGATTTCGGTCACATACCGTCACGCCTGGTTTTACAAAAAAACCGGCTTTGCAAAGTTGCTGCTGATATCATTGTTGTTTGCCGGAATGAACACCATGATGGGCGCAATAGCCGGTTTACTGTCGGAACAGTTTCGAGGTTCGATGTTTTTCGGCGATATCTATGCAGCACTGACCATCCTTTTGATTCTGGCATTTAAAGCTTATTTTACTACACGTAGAAGTAAAATTGCCGATAACGTTTTTGATGTTTCATCGTTCAGTGTTTTGTTCATGCTGGCTTTGGCCACGTCATTTGAGGTATTTATTGCTTTTATTGGAGTCGGCTTTCTGGATATTCCGCTGGATGTTTTAATCATTGCTGTAGCAGCTGCATCGTTGGTTTCATCATTACTCGGGCTGATTGC
>CAYSCE010000495.1:0-1709 GCA_964429475.1 uncultured Bacteroidaceae bacterium
TCCGGGATAGGATTCGCCGCTGAAGACGGGAACGTTCGGCCGTGCTTTGGAGGCTACATCAAAATGCTCCTGATTGCCTCCGGGATCCAGTCCTACTGCACAACCTGGCAAAGCGCCGGCTTCGAGCATGTGTGGCGTTGCGCCGTCGCTTGTGTATAGTGGGATTTCAATACCTTTGTCCCTCCACATTTGTTGCAGGGTTTGCATATACAACCTGTCGTTACCGTAACTGCCATACTCATTTTCTACCTGTAACAGAATCATCGAACCACCTTTGCTTATCTGCAGAGGCTTAACCAGTTTTGCCACGACATCAATGTATCTTTCCACTGCTTTCATGTAGCGGGGATCCATACAGCGTAACTTAATATCAGGGATTTTCAGCAAATAGGGAGGAAGGCCTCCCAAATCCCATTCACCACAGACATATGGTCCGGGACGCAGGATAAACCACATTCCTTCTTCCTGAACAATTTTAGCAAATGCTACCAGATCTCTGTTCCAGGTTTTGAAGTCAAACTTTCCGGGTTTTGTTTCGTGGTAGTTCCAGAAAACATAGGAAGCTATGGTGTTACATCCCATCGCTTTGGCCATCTGTATCCTGTGTCGCCAGTATTCTCTGGGGATACGGACAAAATGCATTTCTCCGGAAATGATTTGAAATGGCTTACCGTCCATTAGAAACTCAGATTTCCCCAAAACAAAGGTGGGTGGGGGAGTTTGCGGAGCTTTTTCCTGTCCGAACGTTGGGATGAAACAGAAAAAAACTGTCAGTATGAATAAATATCGCTTTGGCATTTGTGTTTTATGTGTTTGGTATTCAGTTGTGTAGAGGGTGTTTGCCATGTGTAGCCTTCAAAATTCTCATTATATTGCGACAAATTTACAGGATATAAACGATTGTTTTTTGCACTATTGTTCGTAAAATTGGTATTTTTGAACAATAGTACTTAAATTTGTACATATGTATTGAACAGACAATATTTGATTCCGTTATCTTTGTTAGTAAAATTAATTTCTTATCATAAAACACAAAATTATGCAAATTAGTAGATTTTTTAATCCAAAGAAGGCATTTATCGCTGCTCTTCTTTTTGTGTCGACTGTTTCATTCTCTCAACTTAGAAATGCTGAAGTGCACAAATACATCGAAAAAATTCAATCCAGCTACCGCGAAATAATTCATTTACCCAATCTCGACGGATATGTGACCATGAAGTGTGATTTTCATACCCATACCGTTTTTTCCGACGGACAGGTAACTCCGATGGTGCGCGTCAACGAAGCGTGGAGCGACGGACTGGATGCAATTGCTATAACCGACCATATTGAAT
Source organism: uncultured Bacteroidaceae bacterium (assembly GCA_964429475.1). GTDB lineage: Bacteria > Bacteroidota > Bacteroidia > Bacteroidales > DTU049 > GWF2-43-63. The sequence continues at coordinate 1,335 of CAYSCE010000495.1, forward strand.
ATCGCCCATTCAAGGATATTACGAATCCGGATTTTAATAAATCAAACGAAATGGCGGTGAAACATGGTGAATCCATTGATTTTATTGTGATCAAAGGCGCTGAAATCACGCGTAAAAAACCTATAGGTCACCTAAATGCACTGTTTATTGAGGATGTGAACAAACTTAAACAGGACGATCCTGTGGATGCTATCAAGGAAGCTGTGAAACAAGGCGCTTTCGTAATGTGGAACCACCCGGGTTGGCCCAATGATTCTACGACAATGTACGATATCCACCGTCAACTGATTAAAGAAAAACTTATTCACGGCGTGGAATTGTTCAATGCTAAAGAGTGGTACCCACGTGTGCTTAGCTGGGGAAAAGAAACAGGAC
>CAYSCE010000496.1:0-1707 GCA_964429475.1 uncultured Bacteroidaceae bacterium
AGCGAAGCACGTCAGAAAAACCGCCGCACCGAAATTATTCTCACGCCGAATATGGATGAGTTTATGAAGATTCTGAATAATCAGTAAAAGCTACGATAGAGTAAACAATGCTGTCTATCCTTCGACTCCGCTCAGGATGACAGCATTGTTTCATTTTAAAAGAATAAATAAAATGAATGTATGAAATGTTGAGAGCTTTTGTTATTTGTCATATTGAGCCCTGCGTTACGCAGGATAAACTCCGTCGGAATATGAACAAAAAATATTAACTCCAGCGCCCAAAAAACCAATGGATTCGCGCCCGCTTGCAGAAATATTGAGACCCTTGAATGCCGATGATTATGTCGGGCAGGAAAAACTGATGGGACCTGAAGGCATCATCAGGCGCATGCTGGACAACAATGCCATCAGCTCAATGATTCTGTGGGGACCGCCTGGCGTTGGAAAGACAACATTGGCCCTGCTCATTGCAAATGTTTTACAACGAAAATATTATCAGCTCAGCGCCATCAGCAGCGGCGTAAAAGAAGTACGTGAAGTGATTGCTGCTGCCGCCGGCGAAAAGAGTCCCATTCTGTTTATTGATGAAATCCATCGCTTCAGCAAATCGCAGCAGGATAGTCTGCTGGCCGCTGTTGAACGCGGTACCGTAACACTGATTGGTGCAACTACCGAAAATCCTTCGTTCGAAGTCATCAGCCCTTTGCTTTCGCGCTGTCAGGTATATGTGCTCGAATCGTTGTCGGTTGAACATCTGAACACGCTGCTTGAAAAAGCCATTGAATATTATACCGGCGAAGGAATTTCGCTCACCGTAAAGGAAACCGACACGCTGTACCGCTTTTCGGGCGGCGATGCGCGCAAACTGTACAATGCATTGCAACTGGTGGTTGAAAACAGTTTGAAAAACAACAAGGCTGAAATCACCAACGACAAGGTGTCGCGCGTGATTCAGAACAATCTGGCACGCTTTGACAAGAGCGGCGAAATGCATTACGATATCATTTCAGCTTTTATCAAATCGATGCGCGGCAGCGATCCGAATGCAGCCCTGTATTGGATGGCGCGCCTGATTGAAGGTGGCGAAGATCCGAAATTTATTGCACGCCGCATGCTTATTCTTGCGTCCGAAGATATTGGCTTAGCTAATCCCAATGCGATTCTCATGGCCAATGCCTGTTTCGATGCGGTGCATAAAATCGGCTGGCCTGAATCGAGAATTATTCTGGCGGAATGCGCCGTATATCTGGCCTCATCGGCCAAAAGCAATGCAACGTATCTGGGTATTGATGCGGCGTTGGATTATGTGCGAAAGACCGGCGATCTTCCGGTGCCGCTTCATCTGCGCAATGCGCCAACCAAACTGATGAAAGAACTGAACTACGGCAAAGATTATCAATATGCACATGACTTTGAAAACAGTTTTGTGAACATGGAATTTCTGCCGGACAAAATACAGGGGACCAAATTTTACGAACCCGGCAAAACCGCACGCGAAGAGGAACACAGAAGGTTTCTGAAAGAACGTTGGAAGAGTAAATATGGGTATTGATTGAATTATTCATTTCGCATTATGCCTCAAAAACGAGTCACTGCACAACTCCCGGCTCTCAACATCACAGATCATTACTAATAAACACTACCGGAAAAATCAGTAACAGGCAGCCTTCTGATCAAGATTGAAGAACTCACGATGGATTTCTGACT
>CAYSCE010000497.1:0-1705 GCA_964429475.1 uncultured Bacteroidaceae bacterium
GATTATGCAAAAGCATAAAATCAATACCTGAATAATTTCCGAGCGCCCAGCTTTCGCCGGTTTTGCCATTCTGGGCAGCTGTAGTTGCCGACCACTTGAATTCCGCCGACCATCCTGGTGTTTTGGGATAGCTGCTATTGCCATACTGCCACGTTCCGTTTGGCGGAGCCTGCTGCAACTGTGTCAATAGTCTGTTAAAATCATAAAGCGTACCATCAACTTCAATGTTATTCAACGAAGCATGCAACAACAAATAAAAGGTGTCCCACTCATAATCATCCGTTATCAGATAAATTATTTTCGGAACATTGTTACCGACTCTCGAAACACCAGATACAGACATTGCTTCGGCCATCAGAAAACGTAAAATCCTGTATTCGGAATAACCGATACCACTCAAGCAGGCCAGCTCTGTTCCCTCATATGCATCGCGGCACCAGGGTGCCCTGACAATAGCCGGATAGTGTTTTTTCAGATATTCCTTTCCGGCCAGTTTATAAGCAAGTGATTTCATAGCGAAAGCATAGGCACGGCCATCAGCACCGTTTTCATTACCCATTCGCGTCCCATCGGGAAACAAAGGCCGCCACCAGAGCGTTTTCCGGCTGCCACACATGAAATTAATCATGCGCAACATCTGATCCCGCGCAGTATTACGAATGGTTGTATCCTCCACAAAACGAAAAGTCAGCGCCAATCCTACCAGTGCGCCCAACACTTCATCCTGCGAAGTGAATTTCTGATTTCTGTAATAATGTTCATAGCCTTCGTTGCCGCGCACAAACGAGACTGAATCGGGATGTCCGCTTTCGCGCCGGGAATAAAAATAGCCAGCCGGAGACGAATATTTGCCAAGTCCTTCCACTACATTTTTCTCAATCAATGCGGGAACACCATATTCGCCGCGCTGCTTGCGAAAACCCGCATAATCGCCTTCTTTCAGCCAATCGTTTAATTCATAAAACATAGAATCACTCAGCACGGGAGGAACATCTTCGCGTACAAAAAAGCCATCCAGCGTATCGTTCAGGAACCATGGCGGGCCGCTCTCACAGCGGTCTGTACGATCGAAGGCCCGCAGCACGGAAGCAATCTGCGATAAGGTTTCAATTGCCTGTGCAGTGTCTCCGGCCCGCATCAGCAGCGCATATTCGGTGGCCAGTGTTCCCAGCAGATAACCGGTGCGGGTATGGGTTTGTCCGAACACAACACCCTGCTGAAAATCGACTTCGTCGCCCGAAGGATAAACGCCATCCGGATCGGCCCAGATATCGCGGTTGCGGATATTCGCCAACAGACTTCCGCCGGGTTCGTCAGCAAATACCACAAAATAATTCAGCCGGTCGCGATAACGGAAATACTTCTCGTGCAGCGACACGGAATCCTGCGCCTGCACGTGATTAAACACCAGCAGACAACAGAAAAAACAAACCGATATGCCCCGAATACTTTTCAACAAAACAGACTTGCGCTTTTATGTACCCGAAATTAATGGTTTTTTGCGAATAAAGGCGCAACTAATAATTTAGGTGAATAATCGAGCGATTAATCGCCGAAAAAAATAACTTGATTTGTTTTTTTGAAAACATTGAGTATATTTGCTTATCCAAATATTTATATCCACGCCGAAAGAAAAACCACTTAACGATGAATAAATTCAATCGCATATCCAAACGGGGTGTATTTAGTACAGTATATTGACCAA
>CAYSCE010000498.1:0-1692 GCA_964429475.1 uncultured Bacteroidaceae bacterium
GGTGCCACCAGACACGTTTTCATTGGTAATGCTGAGGAAACGTACATATACCGATTGTGAAGCATTCCATGTTTCAGAAGGAAGATTCCATCCATTGATGACGCCGGTTGTCCAGTCATTGGCAATGGTAACGGTATCGGTGCTTACATCGGTCCATGTGCCTGAGCCGCCGATTTTATACTGCACCTTGAAATATTTCGGTCCGGGATTGGCACCACCACTGCGCATTTTGGCATACAATACCAGATTGTTGTAATATCCGGTTTTGAATTTAATGGAGAAGTACTTGTCATTCATTCCATTTTCCCAGCTGTTTGCTGTTGCGGCATAATCGGTTGCACCATTGGTAAGTGTGACTGAATCGGTTGTTCCGGCCGATTCTGATTCAAAACGAATGTCATAACCCAGATTGAGGGTATCGCCAAAATTGGCATTCAGACTGTCGAGACCAGTGTTTACCGGAAAGGTAAAACCAATGACAGTGTCCATCTGTGCAAAGGTCATTGTGCTGAAACCCAGCACTGCAACGAAAAGAAGTAAAGCTTTTTTCATGAGATTGTTTTTTTGTTATTGTTGGATTTTAATGTCGAGTGTAATGGTGCCGGTATCCGCTTCATCGGCCGCCACAACTTTGATCAGACCTTTTTTACCATTGGCCGTCAGGAAGGGAACAATTTTTCCGGTGGTCAAAAACTTACATTTCTGATTCACATACGTGGGATTATAAGCGGCCAGCAGCAGACTGTCGTTTGAACAGGCATCGAATTGTGCGGCCGAAATCAGGTCGTAATCCGATGTGTGATAATCGTACAAAGTGGCATTCTGCACCGCCCAGGCAGTCATGATGGGATACTGTGTCTGCGCATCTGTCTGCGCCGGACAAACCAGCGTCGGCGACGGCGTTCCGCTGCTGAGATAAAAATACGGAATAATGTGAACGTCGCTCTCATGGCCGATCACCGATGTGTTGTCAAAAACGGTTCCGGTAAACGGATCCAGAAAATGTCCGTACACACTGTTGTTCTGATAGCCCATCACCACATTGGTGTAATGATGAATAGCGCCGTAACCGCTGGCCGAATCTTTAAACACCGTAAATGACGCAGAAGTTGTATTGCGGTTGTAATCCATCACCGTGATGACATAGGTTTCTTTTTCAGCAATGCCTTTGTAAAAGACTTTGACCACATCGAGTGTTTTGCTGTTCAGTCCTTCGCTATAGATGGTAGATGTGCCGCTTTCGGTCACCACATCCACTTTGAAATACGTCAGATTCGATGAAATTCCTTCGGCATGAACGGCAAAACGGATGGTGTCGTTAATGGCCAGCACAGCGCTGTCCGACACATTAGCACCGCCCAGTTCCAGCTGCAATGCAGGCGGCGTGGTGGTGTCTTCGTCCTTGTTGCAGGAAACAAACACCAGCAACAATCCGGCAATCAAAATATGTATTATTGACTTCATTTTCCGATTGTTATGCACTTTGTTGCATATCGCGTGCAAATGTAGAAAAATTTTCATATACCGGCAGAAATTGTTGTTGTTTGAATATTATTTTGAGGTGCCTGAATCAATAATACCAAAATGAATTATAAAAAACTAATGTAGACTCCCACGCATGGTGTCATCCTGAACTGGTTTCAGGTCGTATGTTTGCAAACTAAAAAAAGGTTTCAGATATTTATTGAGTTT
>CAYSCE010000499.1:0-1682 GCA_964429475.1 uncultured Bacteroidaceae bacterium
GAATATGGTATTATCCAGCGAATATACAGTCACCGGAGTCAGGTTGGAACCGGCATTATAGCGGGTCAGCTTGAAAATGATATTTCTTGCAATTTTACCCTGAATATCAAATTTTGTTGTGGCAGCGTATGTATTCAGAATTTTAATCAGACTGTCTTTTTTAAAGGTATGTTCCGTGTACCAGTCTCTCATATTAAGCAGTAACACTGCTTCGCGGAGTTGTTCGTTGCGCAGCAGGGTATCTTTTCCAAGTGAATCGACGAGGCCTTGCAGATTGGGTTTTATGTTTACATTCAATTCAATATCGTAGGGCTGAATTTTATTTGAAACACCATAAATAAAGTCGCTGAAATAATTTCCAAAAAACTCCATATAGGCAACATTATCATAGAGTATTGGCTTTTTATAAAGGTACTGATTAAACAAATTTTTCTTACTCAGCGACTGCATGTTCAGCTGCACATTGGCCAGCGAATAGGTGTAATAATTTTTAAAAAACTCGTTGTTTTCGTTTTTGTATTTTTCATTCACAGCCACAACAAAACTGTCAACAACGGCTTTGGCAGGACGTTTCAGCGAATAGGACGATGTACTGTTGTTGATGCCCGATTTTTCGAGGAGAAAGCCGGCCATATCCAGATTATAACTGCCAATCAACTGATTCAGATCATGCGGGTCGGTATTTTTAATACTATATTCCAGAATTATATTGGATAACATTGGAATATGAATCCGGTTCGGATCCTTATAATCGAAAGGCCGGAATTCGATGCTATAGCTTTTATTGGCGGGGATATACATTTCCGAACTGGTAAAATCCATAATCCGGAAAAAGCCCATCAAAACCTGTTTTTCATACAACGTAAATGTAAAGGTGAAATGTCCGGTTGAATCAATCAGAACAGAATCCACCAGTTTTTCGCGGTTGCTGATAAAATCGTCCCAGGTATAAAAACGGATTGTCAGATTTTCGGCGCCCGGTGCATATCCGTTAATGACCGATTTGGCAGCCTGAATATTCAGAACAAACAGAATTGAAGCGACAAAAGCCAGCAGAATCTTCATTATAGGGGTGCTTTCAGTAAGTAACGCAACGATGCCGGTCTTATTGCCATTCTTTGATTTGTTTGGCTACAACAGTAGGAACAAATCGCTGAATATCGCCACCATTACGATGAATGTCGCGCACAATCGATGAATTCACGGGTGTATGTTCAGGCCGCGACAACAGAAACACATTTTCAATATCGGGTTGCAGCATTTTATTTACTTGTCCTACACTGCGTTCAAATTCAAAGTCGGCAGCCGTGCGCAGTCCGCGCAGAATATACTTTGCATGCTGACTGCTGCAATAATCTACTGTAAGTCCGTGGTATGAATCAACCCGCACATTGGGCAAATCAGCCAACACCGTCTGTAGCCATTCAATGCGTTTTTCAACCGGGAAATACGACTTTTTCTCAGCATTTACGCCAATGGCAATAATCAGTTCATCGAACAAAGCCGCTGCACGACGAATGATACATTCATGTCCAACCGTTATAGGGTCGAACGATCCGGGGAATACAGCAATTTTTTTCATACCGGCAGAATTTATAATCAAAAGTACAATAATTTAATGATGTGGAAAATCCGGAGGCGATCAGCCTTCAGCGATCAGTCCGCCGCGGCGGATGGCCTCC
>CAYSCE010000500.1:0-1680 GCA_964429475.1 uncultured Bacteroidaceae bacterium
GTATATTCCGAAACCTTTACGCCGACAACCAATGATTTCGGTCTTTTCACTCTTGCAATCGGAACCGGAACTCCTGTAAGCGGCGATTTCAGCACCATCAACTGGAGCGACTATCAATACTGGCTGCAGGTTGAAATGGATATGAGTGGCGGAACTTCGTATGCCGATATGGGTACATCGAAATTACTGAGTGTTCCTTATGCCATGCATGCTGCTTCTTCGGTCTGGAAAAAATCCGGATTGAACATTCATTATCTCGACGGCATGGTGGGCGTTGGAACAAATTCTCCTGCAGCTGTTCTGGATGTTACCCGCAACAACAGCGGCACCAACAGTCAGCTCTGGCTTTCGCAAAAAGGTACTGGTGATGCTACAGTCGGATTCCAGACTCCGGGTACAAACTGGTCCATCGGAATCGATCAGAGCGATGCCGGCAAATTAAAAATCGGTAATTCGTACGATGCCAGCGTGAACACTCAAATGACTTTCGCTTCCGGGGGAAATGTTGGAATAGGTACAGAAAGTCCGAATACTTCTACCAAACTTCATGTCGAAACAACGGGTCCGATTGGCGGATATTTTTCAACCAATTATCTCAGCAGTAGTGCATATGCTTTATTTGGCCAGTATCTGGGAACTTCAAGCTATGACGGTATTGGTGTACTTGGTATTTCAACACCAACCGATTATTATGGCATCGGAGGATATTTCAATGGCGGTTACATCGGATCCTATGGAGTATCTCAGGGTTCAGGTTACTATGTTTACTATGGATCATACGGTGTAGCCACCACATCAGGAGCCGGTTATGCCATTGGAGTTTTTGGATCTGCATCAACCAGTGGCGGGATTGCCTATGGCTTGTATTGCAGCGGCAATGGCGGTTATACCGGTACCTGGAGCAATGTTTCCGATGCTAAATTCAAAAGCAATATTGCCGATTATTCAGCAAAAACGATTGATAAAATCATGTTGCTAAAACCTGTTACATACACTATGAAAACGGCCGAGTATCCATACATGGGATTTAGCAGCGGCACACAAATCGGATTTATTGCTCAGGATGTGAAATCTGTATTCCCTTCACTCGTTGAAAAAGGCATGCATCCCGGTGCTACCAAAACCGATCCTGTGATTGAATATGAAGCGCTGAACTACATTGGTATGATTCCTATTCTTGTAAAAGCCATTCAGGAACAACAAAAAGAAATTGAGTTACTGCGCGAAGAAATTGAATTGCTGAAAAGCAAATAGAATGTCAATTATCTAAAAATCAAAGTGGCTGTCTTATCAGGGCAGCCTTTTTTGTGCGATCCTTAGCTGACTAAATTTTCAATTACAGACATGCCGTTTTTTTTCGATAAATATTTCATCCTGTTATCAGCTACATTTGCATGTATTATTTCTGCAATTCCATAATTAATATTTATTCAAAAGTGCGTATAAATCACTGTGCATCAGATGATTAAAATTATCATGACTTGAGAACAAACGAATTGGTTTTAATAAATAAGCCGTTTGACGTAAAAATTATTAATTTTGTGAACTAAATATAATCTCTGATGAATAAACTTATCTGTTTTATTGTTATGGGGGGCATAACAATCAGCTTTGTGCATGCGCAGTCACTATCCCCGTCAGTGATTGCATCTTCCGGGGGGTATTACAGCAATGGTTCTG
>CAYSCE010000501.1:0-1646 GCA_964429475.1 uncultured Bacteroidaceae bacterium
TATGTTCCCGTTCCACAACTGGGTGCCTGATGGTCACTCCTCTGCTCCTACTTCCGTTTCGATGTTCTTATCAGGTATATCGATGAAACTCGGAGCGTACGGTGCTTACCGTGTGGCTATTTACCTGTTACCTTCTGCTGCACATGATTTGGCGTGGATATTCCTGATTCTGGCAAGTTTCAGTGTGGTATACGGTGCATTTGCGGCATTGGCACAAAAAGACTTGAAATATATCAACGCATACGCTTCCATCAGTCACTGCGGATTATTGTTCTTTGCTTTCCTCTTGTTCAACGAAACTGCGCTTACCGGAGCATTTCTGCAAATGGTTTCGCACGGTTTGATTACAGCACTTTTCTTTGCTGTGATAGGCATGATTTACAGCAGAACCCACACACGTATGATTACCGACATGGGCGGATTGCTTAAAGTAATGCCGTTTATCGGAGTTAGCTTTATGATTGCCGGGCTTGCTTCACTCGGATTACCCGGATTCAGTGGTTTTGTGGCTGAGATGACTATCTTTATCGGTGCATTCCAGGAAGCAGGTACACTGGAAAGAGTGCTGACTATTTTTGCCACCACCACCATTGTTATCACCGCTGTATATATTCTGAGAGCTGTTGGTAAAATTATGTTCGGAAAAATTGAAGATGAACATCACGAACATTTGACTGATGCCACCTGGTGGGAAAAACTGACCGTAGTAACTCTGGTAACAGCCACAGTGCTATTGGGTGTTATGCCTTTGTGGGTTACCAACATCCTTCACGATAGTGTAATGCCTGTTGTCAACCATATTTTGGCAGCCAATTAATTATAATAAATTCGTCAACACAATTATATGAATTATTCCAGCTTTTTGCAATTGCACGATGAACTGTCACTGTTAGCAGTTATGGTTATTTTACTTGTCTTCGACATTTTTGCCGGCGACAAAGCCAATCGTTACTTTCAGCCGATAGCCATAGTTTTATTTGCTGTACACACCATTGTCAATTGTTTCCCGCGCGATGCGTTTGATGTGGCCGGAGGCATGTACAAATACGTGCCAATGCTCACCTACATAAAAACAATTCTGAATGTGGGTACACTCATTATTTTCCTGCAGGCACACAACTGGCTGAATGGCGAAGAAAGTGTTATCCGCCGTGGTGAATTTTATTTCCTGACGCTTTCCACTCTGCTCGGTATGTATTTCATGATGTCAGCCGGACATTTCCTGATGTTCTTTATAGGTGTTGAAACGGCTTCTATCCCATTGGCAACGCTGGTTGCTTTCAACAAATACAATCATCAATCGGCTGAAGCCGGTGCCAAATATATCCTGACTGCTGTATTCTCGACAGGTATATCACTTTTTGGTATCTCCATGATTTACGGTTCTGTTGGAACGCTTTATTTCGATGATCTTCCTGCACGACTTACAGGTTCGCCGCTCGAAATTATGGCTATGGTGTTCTTTGCCGTAGGTTTGTTCTTCAAAATATCACTTGTTCCTTTCCATTTATGGACTGCCGATGTATACGAAGGTGCACCGACCAGCATTACCTCTTATCTTTCGGTTATTTCCAAAGGTGCTGCCGTATTTGTGCTATTTTCCATCTTTGTGAAAGTTTTCGGTGGCATGATGGAACAATGGCAAA
>CAYSCE010000502.1:0-1629 GCA_964429475.1 uncultured Bacteroidaceae bacterium
AGTTTCTGATTCAGTATTTCAAGTGCAGCAGATTCATCGCTGGCGGCATTGATTTCCTGAATAACAAAATCATATTCTTTCATTTCGCCTTTAAAAAGCTCATTCACAAACATAAATTTATCGTTGATACCAATGGCAGTACGCAGATTAGCCACCGGTGTTTCGTTCAGTTTCTGAAAACGTGCCTGATTGTTTGCCCGCATCTGTTGATTGATGCTGTTGTCCTCTTTAATGAATTTATCGGCAAGTGTAGTTTGTTTTCCGTTCGTTTCGGGAGCAGAAACAGTTTGTATCGGTGCTGGAATGATTTCAGGCTGCTTGATTTCGGGAATAATTTCCTCTACTGGTGCCGGTGGCATTTCAGCAACAGGCTCCTGAATGATTGTTTCAACAACTGGCTGAATTTCCGGAATGGGCTCAGTATACACAGGCGCTGGTTCAACCGTAATAACGGGTTCTTCTTTCAATTCAACCACAATGGATTCCGGCTCTGTTACTGGTTTTGTTTCAATGACAGGCTCGGGAACAACAACGGGTTCAGCAATTGGAGCCGGCTCTGGCCGGGGAGTTTCAACAACCGCTACAGGTTCCTTATTAACCATTGTATTATTTTCGGAAACAGGCATGGATTCTGGCTTTGGCTGCGTTACCGAATGCAATTTCAGCTGTATGGCTTTGCGGTTTTCAACATCCAGTTGTTGTACTTCGAGATACAGTTTCCGGATTTGTTCAAGCGTAATGTCCATATCAAGCTGATGCACAATACCATTTGTTTCAGTGACATTGGCCACCATTTCAACCAGCGATTCGAGCGATCCGATAATGCTGTTTCTGATAATTTCGTTTCCCATCAGAAAAGTGTTTTGAATTTTATATTTTTGTGGAACTATCCGGAGTCAAAGATAACGAAGAATTATAAACGTGTTGTATGTTTCTTGAAAAAATTAAAAGCGAGTCGCGATCAGGTTGGATTGAAGTAATCTGCGGATCCATGTTTTCGGGCAAGACCGAAGAACTGATCCGCCGTTTGAAACGTGCTCAGATTGCAAAGCTGAAGGTTGAAATTTTCAAACCATCCATCGATGTCCGCTACGATGAAACCGCCGTTGTGTCGCACGATGCCAATTCCATTCCGAGTACACCCGTCGATAATTCAAACAATATCATGATTCTGGCTCAGGATGTCGATGTGGTCGGTATCGACGAAGCGCAGTTTTTCGACGAAGGCATTGTCGATGTTTGTAATTACCTTGCAGAACGTGGCATCCGTGTGATTGTTGCCGGCCTCGATATGGATTATCTGGGAAAACCATTTGGTCCGATGCCCGCACTGCTGGCTATTGCCGAATATGTGACCAAAGTTCATGCGGTTTGTATGAAATGTGGCGCGCTTGCGCAGTATTCGCACCGGATTGTCGCCAACGACAAGCGCGTACTGCTGGGCGAAAAGGACTCGTATCAGCCGCTTTGCCGGAGCTGCTATCTGGAAGAAACAACCAGTCACAGCGAACTGACCTGATATCTGTTAAAAAAAAAGCAACTTCCGAAAAGGAAGTTGCCATTAAATATTGTAGGATTTTGCCTAGTTTATAAAGACCGTTTTATACACTGTTTTTCCGCGTTCAAGTC
>CAYSCE010000503.1:0-1609 GCA_964429475.1 uncultured Bacteroidaceae bacterium
TTTCGCAGACCGAAGCCGAATGGAGTCCTGTGGGCATTGCAGTTACAGGCAATAATAGCTATAAGGGAATCGAAATGCACTACAAATTTATCGACTGCAACGGTGAACAGACATGTGTAATAAGGATTATTAACCACAACGAAAACAATGTTGAAGTTGAATGGCACAATGGCATTTTCACCAACGAATCGGTTTGGGTGGAGGATACTGAGACAACACAGAAGCAAATAATCGGTGTTAAATCAGAGGTTTATGGAATATGCAATGACGAAAACCTAAGTTTTCCGTTGAAACAACTGATTGACAAGCCCGAAAACGCTGTCAGGTTCAGGGCATTTTCACTTAAAGTTGTAATTTTAAATTAAATAATATATATTAATAAAATTATTATATAATGAAGCACATTTACTTAATTATCCTCGCATCAACCATACTTATCACGGCATTTGTCACCGATGCATATGGTCAAACTGCCACTACAACAGTTACTTATTCAGGATTTCAATCGTGCGGCGGTTGTGCTGTATGCGGAGCAGACTATTGGTGTACCAATACCCCCGGCAGCTACTGCGGGGATACACCTCCCTGTCAGTCAAAAACATTTTTTGATCCAGTGCCAGCTGGTCACGTGGTAACAAGTGTAACTGTCAACTACTATACAGCCAGCTGCGAAGGTGCATCATTTGTTGCTTCGATTAATAGTTTTTCAGTGCCAATGGCGTGGGATGGAGCGTCCGGTTGCTGGTGTGACGACGATCCATGTATGATGACCACATCTGTATCGGCAAATTATCCATGCGGTATGCCGGGATACAATTACGGAGGCAACAACACTTTCAATCTTTGCTCGTCCGGCCCCATGTGTATCAATCGCGCAGTGCTAATTTTCACGTATGTTGACCCTGATGTGATTACCCCAAGTATTACGGCTTCCGGACCATTGTCATTCTGTGCAGGAGGAAGTGTTGTTCTTGATGCCGGTAGTGGGTATCCATCGTATAGTTGGAACACGGGGGCTACATCGCAAACCATTACCGCAACTACGGCTGGCACATATAGCGTAACTGTTTCGAGTTCTACAGGCTGCACCACAGGTTCCAGCTCTGTGAATGTCAGCATCGCGCCATTTGTTACACCAACATTTACGCAGTTGGGCCCCTATTGTATGGGGGCATCGCCCGGGGCACTGCCTACTACCTCAACAAACGGTATCACAGGAAGCTGGAGTCCGGCCACCATTAGCACTGCAGCAGTCGGAAACACAGTGTACACCTTTACTCCCAATGCAGGTCAATGTGCATCGAACACTACCATGACAGTTACGGTTAATGCAAGCCCTACACCCACCTTTAATGCATTGGGGCCCTATTGCACGGGTCAGGCACCCGGAACCCTGCCGACCACTTCCACCAACGGGGTTACAGGTACATGGAGTCCTGCTACGATAAACACATCGACACCCGGAACGGCAACCTATACATTTACTCCAACCGCAGGTCAGTGTGCATCAACAGCAACCATGAATATCACCACCCGTCAAAATCCCGTACCAACGGCTACGATACATGGTAATCCATCCTGCTCAGGCAGCACCGATGGCAGCATTGTG
>CAYSCE010000504.1:0-1608 GCA_964429475.1 uncultured Bacteroidaceae bacterium
TACACTTTCTCCCCAAGTTTTTAATTTGCCCCAAATAAAGGTCTCGTTCAGACCCCCGAAGATTACGAATATAGCAGCGCAGCCGATTATTCCGGAAAGAAAGGTCTGCTGGCTGATATAACTCTCTGGAGGTAATAAGCGTTGTAGCTGCCGCGCTATTCAATCGCGCGGCAGCTACAAAGAAAAATTCTATATTTGTTCCTGTTCAATCCACAACTATGAAAACCATCGGACTACTGGGCGGCACCGGCTGGGAATCGACACTGGAATATTACCGCATCATCAACGAGAAAATTTCGGAAGCAACCAATCATGCGCACACCGCTCAAATAGTCCTGTTTTCGGTCGATTTCAACGATGTGCGCAGCCGTATCGACCGGAATGATTTTGAGTCGCTTGGAAAATTTTTCAGCGAAAAAGCTATGGGCATTGAACAACACGGCGCCGACTGTCTGCTGCTGTGCGCCAACACAACACACATGTTTGCCGATGCCATTTCGCAGCAGATCAACATGCCGCTCCTGCATATTGCCGATGCGACCGGCGAAAAAATCAAACAGAATAATTTCAGCAAAGTGGGATTATTAGGCACAAGGCCAACCATGGAAATGCCGTTTTACGCGCAACGGCTGAAAGAAAATTTCGGCATCGATGTCATCACTCCCCCGCCCGCCGTGCGCGATTACGTGCATAATACCATTTACAACGAATTCACACGCGGCATTTTTACCGAAGAAGCCAAAGGCCGCTATCTCGAAATCATGCAGCAACTGCGCGAATCCGGCGCACAGGGCATCATCATGGGCTGCACCGAAATCCCGCTGCTGATCAAACAATCCGACACCGATATTCCCCTCTTCGACACCCTGCAGCTTCATGCCGAAGCCGCCGCGGCGTTTGCGCTGAGATAGATACTGTATTGTTTCTTTAAATCCTACATCCAGCGAATGAACGGAAAAATCATCGGGACTTTCTTTTTGTATGCTTTGTATTCTTCTCCGAAATCGCGCTCCAGACGCTTTTCTTCAGAGGTTTTCAGAAGTATAATCAATAATAAAAGAAACAAAATCACACAGAGAATATCTGCAATTGAATTGAAAAACAGCGAAAGGCCCAGATACATCATAAATGCACCAAATACCATGGGATTGCGCGTATACCGATAGGGTCCTGTTGTGACCAGTTTCTTTGTCGGCGGACTGAGCGCCACACCGAAAGCCTCTACCGGTCCGCCTTTTCCAACCACATTCAGAAAAATATTGGACCACGCACCAAAGACAGCGCCCACAATAAAAATCAACATGGAAATTGTTATTCTGAATAAGTCACAATTAAAAATCACCTCATCCTGAAACAGCCATCCGGACTGCGCCAGCTGATACAATCCATACGGAATCAGCAGAATAAAAACCACAAATCCGAAAAGATAACCTGCAATATGTCCTGAAAATTCTTTCATGGCTGCTCCTTTCCTGAAATATTTCCTATATCAAATATAATCAATTTCTGAAGGATTTAAAAATGGCGTTGGGCGTAGTCTGATTTAAATACTTTACGGGGGCTGCCTCAAAAAGTCTTCAGCGACAAAAACAACATTCCATCGTCTGG
>CAYSCE010000505.1:0-1600 GCA_964429475.1 uncultured Bacteroidaceae bacterium
CACCGGATAAAAACGATTCGTACTATGTATTAATCAGTGATAAATCGAAAAGGAATTTAGAACTTGACGAAATTGAAGAACACAAAACAAAGGACAGTCTGATGGCTATCAGCAATCCGGACAGCAATTATAAAAGCTCGCTCCGGATTGATTCCAACCGGATTGTACGCTTGAAAAAATGCTTAGGTACTCCAGGCGATTTTATGTTTATCGGAACCGATCTCGAAAAACTGCCGGTACCGAATTTCAGCCTGAATGCCGAATATTTTTTCAAACCAGGATTGGGCGTATTTGCTCAAATGGGCTATAAGCCTATGAATCCGGATGGATCTGTTTTTTACATGACCAACAGAACCAAACCCTATTATTTCTGCGAACATTATATGTTCCGTTTTAGTCCGGTTGTGACTTTCGGCAATGATCCGAAACGCCGGAGTTTCTTTTTTATTGGCCCTTCGCTGTATTATAAAACCATGAATGCCGACCAGGTTGATTTTTGCTTGTACAACAATGGCGACGGCGATGACCGCTATGTTACCTATTGGTACGATGAGACCATCAAAGGCTTTGGCCTGAGGGCTGGTATTATTCCGAAAAACCTGCTGGGCATTGGTCTTTCGGTTGAAGTGAGCTACCGTTTTTCGAAAAGTCATTCGTTTTATCCGGAACATATGTGGAATTATTTTACGCAAACCTATTATGTGGTAAATAACCACAACTATGCAACAGAAGAGGCTCCCATGCTGGATGCATCCATCACCTGGCGGCTGAGAATCCGGAAACATAAATGATTCTTTTGCAAATTGCTTTAGCATTTTTGCGTGTTCCGGAATCCGGTTAATTCATTACTTTTGTCCTTGTGAAAATTTCGATCGTCATAGTCAACTACAATGTTGAACACTTTCTAGAGCAATGTCTGACCTCGGTGCGATTGTCGCTTAAAGGCATTGAGGGCGAAGTGTTTGTTGTCGACAACAACAGTGTTGACGGTTCGGTGCAAATGGTCCGTGACAAATTTCCCGAAGTCCATGTCATTGCGAATAAAGAAAATGTCGGTTTCGCCAAAGCCAACAATCAGGCAATTCAGCAGAGCAATGGCGAATATGTATTGTTGCTGAATCCAGATACAGTTGTGGAGGAAACCACTTTTCGCAAGGTGATTGATTTCATGGACCGCACTCCCGATGCCGGCGGACTGGGTGTGATGATGGTTGACGGAAAAGGAAATTTTCTGCCCGAATCGAAGCGTGGACTGCCCACACCGGAAGTTTCATTTTATAAAATCTTCGGATTGTCGTCGCTCTTTCCGCGCTCAAAGCGGTTTGGCAAGTATCATCTGTCCTTTCTTGACAAGCAAAAAATTCATCAGGTGGATGTTCTCAGTGGTGCATTTATGTTGTTGCGGCGCGAAACACTTGATAAAACGGGACTGCTGGATGAAACTTTTTTCATGTATGGCGAAGACATTGATTTGTCGTTTCGCATTCTGAAAGCCGGATATAAGAATTATTATTTTCCTGAAACCCGCATCATTCATTACAAAGGCGAGAGCACCAAAAAAAGCAGCGCCAACTATGTGTTTGTTTTTTACAATGCGATG
>CAYSCE010000506.1:0-1577 GCA_964429475.1 uncultured Bacteroidaceae bacterium
TATTGAATTGATAAATTGAAATATAAATAATGCTTACTGAAGATACAGAAAAAGTCAGAGCCGAATTCAAACAATTAAAATCGATTTTCAATTATCTGAAAAGAGTTTTTTTTGCTGACAGCAATGCCTTTAAAGAAATTTCGATGGGCATGTCCGACGATTTTCCAATTGCTATTGAAGAAGGAAGCACGATGGTGCGTATTGGAAGCTCAATTTTCGGCAAAAGAATGTATTTGTAATCGTGGCTTCAGCCCTGCAAAAATATCGTTTCAGAAGTTTCAAAGGTTTCAAAAGTTGAACTTATTTTTTTAATTTCCCAATTTCTTATTTTCTCAATTTCTTAATTTCTATTCTCCCAAAACCACATGTCAGAAACCAACGCATACGACCTGCTGACCATTACCGGACCAACTGCTTCCGGTAAAACTTCGCTGGCTGTTGCGGTAGCCGAAGCGCTGAATGGAGAAATCATCAGCGCCGATTCACGTCAGGTTTATCGCGGTATGGACATTGGCACAGGAAAGGATTTGGCAGAATATCATTTTCGTGGAAAGCAAATTCCGTATCATTTAATCGATATTTGCGATGCCGGCGACAAATACAACGTTTACGAATATCAGCACGATTTTCACCGGGTGTATACCGATATCAAATCCAGAGAAAAGCTTCCGGTTCTTTGTGGTGGAACCGGCATGTATATCGAAGCGGTTCTGAAAGGATTCAGATTATTAAGTGTTCCTGAAAACACCGAATTACGCAACAGACTTGCCGGCAAAACCATACCTGAATTAAAAATTATCCTCGAAAAACTTCAACCGCTGCACAATACTACCGATTTGGATTCAGCAAAAAGAGCTATTCGTGCTATTGAAATTGCTGAATATACCCTGCAAAACTCCGCTGCAGCAAATGAATTCCCACCACTGAATAGTCTGACTTTTGTGGTTGATTCAGATCGCGACTTGCGTCGTACTAAAATCACTGAACGACTGAAAACCAGATTGAAAGAGGGAATGATTGATGAGATCAGGAATTTACTCGATGCCGGAATCAGTGCCGACGATTTGATTTACTACGGACTTGAATACAAATTTGTGACACTTTACCTCACCGGAAGGTTAACCTACAACGAAATGTTCAGTCAACTCGAAATTGCCATTCATCAGTTTGCCAAACGGCAGATGACCTGGTTCAGAGGTATGGAACGCCGTGGATTTACGTTGAATTGGCTCGATGCCCATTTATCTACCGAAGAAAAAGTAAATATAATCCTCTCAAAATTTCAGCGCTGATATTATTTTAAAGCAGGCAGTAAGTGTTCGGCAATATTGATTTTCTCCATTTTTATATTTTCGTGCGTAGCCCATACAACCAGCGGCTGGCTTTTCAAAACATAACTTTCGATGGCAGCAATGGTCTTTATTTTTAAAGTCTGATCAAGTCCGTTCAGTGGTTCATCGAGCAACAACATATCAACAGGCAGCAGAAGGGCTCTGGCAAGTCCCACTCTTTGCTGTTGCCCGCCGCTCAATTCGGCCGGTAGTTTTTTCAACAAATCTTCAATTTCTAATTGTTGA
>CAYSCE010000507.1:0-1565 GCA_964429475.1 uncultured Bacteroidaceae bacterium
TTTGCCAGGGAATTTGCCCTGCAGACCAACCGGAACATCTTTCTCACGGGAAAAGCAGGAACTGGAAAAACCACGTTTCTACACAATCTTCGTAAGGAAACAAAAAAACAAATGGCCATTGTAGCTCCTACAGGAGTTGCTGCCATCAATGCCGGAGGTACAACCATTCATTCTTTTTTTCAGTTGCCTTTTACGCCGCTGATTCCTACAGTTGAAGGACGGAAGGAATTGATGGAAAAAATCAAAATGCAATCTTTTCGGCGAAAAGTTATTCAGGAACTGGAATTGTTGATAATCGACGAAATCAGTATGGTTCGCGCCGATGTACTCGATGCGGTCGATACCGTTCTGAGGCATATCAGGTATCGCTTCAACGAACCTTTTGGAGGCGTTCAGGTGATTTTTATAGGCGATATGTTTCAACTTTCGCCGGTTGCCGTAGAGGAAGAATGGCGTTTTCTGGCTCCCTATTACAGAAGTCCGTATTTCTTTCATAGTCAGGTTATTGCCGGAAAGCATCCGGTGTATATCGAACTGGATAAAATTTTCCGTCAGACTGATGCTGATTTTATCAAAGTGCTGAACGAAGTCAGAAACAATAAATTGTCTGCCGAAGGTCAATCCTTGCTGCAAAGCCGATATCAGCCACTTTTTCAGCCTTCTGACGACGACACATACATTACATTAACCACGCACAATTACAAAGCTGATAAAATTAACGCCGAAGAACTTGGTAAACTCAAAGAGAAGGCACGAACTTTTGACGCGCAGATTACCGGTGATTTTCCGGAGAAAAGTTATCCAACCGACAAAAATCTGGTGCTAAAAGTGGGAGCAAAGGTGATGTTTATCCGAAACGATAACGAAACTCCCCGCCGTTTTTTTAATGGTAAAATTGGTATTATTCAGTCGTTCGAAGAAAAATCAATCATTATAAGTTGCCCGGAAGATAATGAAGTTATTGAATTAAGCCCCGTGATGTGGGAAAATATCCGTTACACCACCAACGATACCACCCGCCAAATTAAGGAAGACGTGCTTGGTACTTTTGTGCAGTTTCCACTACGACTTGCCTGGGCAATAACCATTCATAAAAGTCAGGGTCTGACCTTCGATAAAGCCATTGTCGATGCCGGCGATGCTTTTGCTCCCGGACAGGTATATGTGGCGCTGAGTCGTTGCAGAAACCTTCAGGGTATGGTTTTGCGCAGCAAAATAAATCCTTTTAGCATTGAAAACGATCGGTTGATTGTAGAGCATCAACAAAATAAAATTTCGGAACAGGAACTCGAAATTCAGTTGAATGAATCGAGGAAAGAGTTCAGGCTGTTTATTTTACAGCAACTTTTCGATTTCAAAACCGGCATCGGACATATTTCGCGGTTGATGCGCGAAGTAGAAGGTGTTGCAGGTTCGTTTAATGAAGAAACGCTTCCGTTTTTGAAAGAAATTCTGAAGCAACTACAACAATTACAGGAAGTTGCCGGTAAATTTCAATCTCAGTTGGGCAGATTATTGCAGGAATTTCCGGTGAATGAAGATCATTTGTCGGAACGAATTGATGC
>CAYSCE010000508.1:0-1543 GCA_964429475.1 uncultured Bacteroidaceae bacterium
TTTCAATATCAGCCAACATTTTCAACATCAGCGAATCGCTGAACTTTTCCTTTTTCCAATTTGGGATATAGTATTTTCTGAACAGGAAAAATTCATCATCTGCATACCTGACTTTGTCTTCCCCATAAGGAATATATGTATTAAACAGGCAGGAATTTACAATCAGACTTGCTCCATGAATAGTGTTGTATTTTAAAATCTCAAATTCTGCCACCGAAAGTGTATCATTATTCACGAGTTCACAATTTGTATACAAGACGCCCCACGCAATTGGGCATAGTCGTTCAAAATATTCGGCCGAAAAACAAACACAGTCTTTGTAATTGGAAATAGTGTCAAGACAATACAAGAAATGGTTGTGATATTTTCTGTTATTGATTTTTACGTTTTCCTGCATCTGCTCTGAAACAAGTTCGTAATTGTCTGTATTGAAAAAATAAAAATCCTTCTCAAAAACGGAATCAGAGAGATATTCATAACCTGGCTGAATGCCGGATTCAGTGTTTGCACAATGTTCGCTGATTGTATCGACATCCGGCTCTGCATTCCTGTTATTTTCGGATTCATGTTTTTTACAACATGACAACAGGCATATCATTGCAAAAATAAGTGGAAGGAGAAGTTTTGGTTTCATAACTTAAGAGTACCTTAGAAAATCTGATGTTTTCCAGCGAGGCGATGCAAACTCAGACCTTATAACGTATCACGCATCTTTCCCCTTCAAGGTTCTTTTGAACGATTTGATGTATTGTTCGAAAGCGGGTTCCAGATTGGCAACCAGTTCGTGATAGGCTTTGACCAGGTCGGCGCCATCGGGCGAAAGCGTGGTTACGCCGCCTTCCTTGCCACCGCGTGTTTTTACAAAAAGAGAAAATCCCAGCGCTGTTTCGCAATTACGAATCATATCCCATGCTTTGCGGTAGCTGATTTTCATTTCTTTGGCCGCACTGCTGATGGAGTGCTTGTCGCCAATGGTCAGCAGCAATGTCCACATTTCGGGCGAAATGATGTTGCCATGTGTTTTGTCGGCCAGCCAGAAGGCATAACCGACATATATATTATCGTATTTCACAGCGCCGGAATTTAAAAGGGTTTTACAAATACTGACAGCGATAGGAACAGGGAGCTGTTACGCGCATTTTGAAACGCTGATCTTTTTCAATCCGGAACGCTTCGAATGGTTTATACATTTTGAATTCCGTTTCGCCTGGCAGCATGGCTTCAATTTCGCCACAAACGACTGTCATGATTTCAATGGTGGCTGTGCCGAATTCATAATCGCCGGGTTCAATCACGCCAACGGTGAAGTTTCCATCCTTGTTTTCCACGGCCATCGATTTTACTGTGCCGTCGTAATATTCATTTACCTTAATCATAATAAGAGGGTTTGTGGCAAATATCGGAATTGTTTCTTGAATGGCAAAATAAAGCAACATTGATCTGCGGCTAACTTTTTTAAATGTGAGTATGCAATTCAGGTTGCACAAAGATCAACGAAGTACGCACGAAGTTGCACGACGTGGATTTAATAAGACAAAAGAGG
>CAYSCE010000509.1:0-1504 GCA_964429475.1 uncultured Bacteroidaceae bacterium
TACCCCGACATGGGCGCTACATCTATCGGGTCGGCCTACTCAACATTATGTGTATTGCCCGATAATACCATTGGTCTGTTATACGAATTAAGTGATACGATTCCCTACAATGGAGCCTGGGCCTGGCCTTACGAGCAGATTCATTTCGTCCGGTTCAGTCTGAACTGGCTCACCGGTGGTGCGGAAAGTCTTTGTCAGCCAACGGGATTTACAGCGCCAACAAGCAACTCACCTCAATGCACCAATAGCAGCATCACCTTTACTCAGGGCACCTGCCCTACCGGTTATACCTGTTACTGGCAAACAACCGCCGATGGCGTAAGTACAGCCAATTCAGCATCAACACTAACAGTCACTCAAGGTACTCCGGGAAATTACACCGCCTATGTAAGAGGGTATAATGGCTCCTGCTGGACACAGGCATTATCAACAGTCGGAACTTTCATGCAGACGCCAACGGGAGTAACAGCTGCTGCATCCGATAATTCAATTTGTGTTGGTGACGCAATCAATCTGACATCTTCGGCAACCAACACCGAAACATTGATTTCACCTACTGTTGAAGGTAGCTTTGATCCGGGGACAACCTTTGCTGCAAACGGATGGACAGCAGTTAACAGTGCCGCAAACACCTGGTATTGCGGAGCATATGCAGGTGCATATTCCGGTACGAATTCGGCCTATATCGGGACAGCAACATCATACGTTGGTACCGGAACTACAAGTGCGAATCACATCTACCGTGATATTGCAATACCAGCCGGATCAACCAATATCTCGCTGAAGTTTTATCTCAAAATGCCGGTCATTCATAATGGAAGTGATTATTTCAGAGTATATACAACTACCACTGGTTATACTCCGGTTGCAGGAACCACTCCCGGCACAGGTTACACCCAGGTGTTCAGTTACACAACTCCTGCACTGAGTGCATATACACTTCAAACTGTTACATTGCCTGATGCTCTGGCAGGAACCACAGTCCGGCTGGTGTTTTCTTATAGTTGCAATAACGCAACAACATTTGCCAATCCATCCATCGACAATATTTCACTGACCGCAAACAAAGCAAATTATTCGTGGACTTCCGCTCCGGCCGGCTTTACTTCGGCTTTGCAGAATCCAACCGGAGTCACTCCTGCCGTGAATACAACCTATACTGTAACCGCGACGGCAACCAACGGATGTTCTGAAACAGCCAGCACTGCTGTTACCGTCTCCTCAGTGACACCATCTTTCACACAGCTTGGACCTTATTGCGCCGGTGATGTTCCGGGCATACTTCCAACAACTTCTCTGAATGGAATTACTGGTACATGGAGCCCATCATCAATAAGTACAGCATCGGCCGGAATAACTACATATACTTTTACACCAACTGCTGGTCAATGTGCTTCCATAGTGACAATGGATGTAACAATAACTGCAGCAACCACATCCCCTACCTTCACACAGGCAGGCCCATACTGCGTTGGAGCAACTCCCGCTGCTTTGCCGACCACAT